>DYHU01000023.1:0-18251 GCA_020724025.1 Syntrophorhabdus sp.
GAACATAGGCGCTTCCAACCTGACAGGCTTCCTGCCCCCAGACAGGTGCGTAAGTCCCCATCCTTCCCTGTCGCTGGAGCATCAAGGCTCTCTGGTCAGCCAGCCGGATGAAGACCATCCTCTGATAAAGATCAAAAATCTCCTGGTCACTCATCGGCGGCTTCCCATCCGGATGAAGTGTTCCATCAGGTTTAAGAATCTGAAACATCTTTCCCTTTAAGGGATGGTAATCCTCAAACAAACCCATAAAACTCTCCTTGTCACTTTAGCATCTTAGGATTTCTCCATTCTCTTCGGTGTTTACTTAAGCTGTGCTTTTGGAATGATGGAATGGTGGAATAGTGGGTTAAATATAAACCTCAACGTCATCTAAACCCATTATTCCAATATTCCATTGTTCCATTGTTCCATTATTCCATTATTCCATTATTCCAATCATTTTATTCCAAGGCCCATTTCTTCAACCGCTCATAATCCACCGACCCACAGATCCATTTGCCTGTCTTTTTATTAAAGAAAAAAGGCACACCACCGCAGTAGCCCTTATCATACTCCCGCATCAACTTGGCATTGGCTTCATTATGCCAGACCTCAAGCTTAGCCACCTTGACCCCCTCCTCATCCTCTAACCTCTCCACGAGAGATTCTACCTGATGGCAGTGGGGTCACTCGGCACCTGTGAACTCTAAAAGATAAAATTCCTCTTTCGTCATGCAGCCTCCTCCTTTCTTTGTAGAAATAAAGCTTCAAGGATTAGTTTTGCAACGGGCAAATAAAGAACTATTAATGTCAATAAAGGAAGAAACGAGGATATCAGATTATCTTTCTTAAAGCCGACAATGGTGTAAGCGATGATAAGAAAAATAGCAGTAAAATTATGGGTACAGATCATTCCGAGGTTGGCAGGCGCCATCTTGACCGGTTCCTGATAATACTTTTTTAATATGGAGATGGTTTTGTAGGCAATTGGCAGGGTGAGTAGAGAAATCAATCCCAGGAGAGGAATCTTCCCTAAAATCACCCCAACGATGATAGCTCCGTAAGCAGAAAGGAGACTGACGGCGAATAACCAAACCCCTGTCTCCCGGCCAAGGCGGGCGACGAGGTTCAGTTTTCCAGCTTTCCGGTCCTCGAGATAATCTGGAATCTCATTGATCGTAATCATTGAGAAAAGCATGATCCCGAAGGGAAGCGTTCCCCAGAAGGCCTCCCATGAGAGTCTCTGCGTCTGGACATAGTAAGCCCCAAGGCCGATTCCGGGACCGAAGCAGAGGAGCTGGGCAATTTCTCCGAGCCCCCTGTAGCCAAATCGAATGGGAGGAGCTGTATAAAAGAAAGCGCAGAAAAAGCCAAAAGCTATAAGGAAGAGAACAAAAGTTCCCCTCAAAATTCCTAAAAATATTCCGATCCCGATAGCAATGATATAGAAGCTCGCAAAGACATTTCGCATCTGAGCTGGGCTGATCAAACCCTTGGAAAGGGTGCCGCTACCGCCAGAATAAGGATTCCCATGGGAATCGAAAACGTCGACCAGATGGCGAAAGTCGTAATAGTCATCAGTCATATTGAGCGCCAGGTGATTGAGGATGAGCCCCAGCATTACCAGGAGGAAGTATTCCGGATGGAATTGAGAATCGTATGTCCAGGCGATCATCCCTCCCAATATCCCCGGCATAAAACTGGCGGAGGCGTAATGGAATCGTAGGGCCTTCCACCAAATCTTCCAATTTCCCAATGACAACCTACACCCTCTTCTTCCTGATAAAGTAATCCAGACTCAGTCGCCCTGGCCACGATGCGAAAAGAAGGAGACACCCTCCGATCATGCTCACATTCTTCATGAACATGATCATCTGGATGCGATCACTGAAATTGGTGTGAAAAATGAGTGTGGTTGGAATCAAAAAGATGAGAATGAGAAGGGCTCCAAAACGTGTGAAATATCCCAGGATGACGCTGATGCTTCCCACCAATTCAAAAACAATGGCGCCAAAGAGGAAAAAACTGGTATGGGTCATACCGAATTTGGCCATATACTGGGCTGTCCCCTCAAAATTTCTGATCTTCCCGACCCCTGAATTGAGAAAGATGAGAACGAGAAGGACCCTTCCAATCAAACTGCCTAAATCTTTCAACCATTCCATCATCTTCTCCTTCCTCCATTGCATTTATAGGTTTAGTCGGAGGTCCTTATACTTCTTCACATGTTCGACCAGTCCGCCATCGCTGAGGATTCGCTTCATCACGGGTGGAAGGGGGATGAATGAGATGGTTTCATCCCGACTGTAATTAACAATCTCTCCTTGATCCACGAAGAGCTCGATCTCATCCCCTTCGCTGAACTTCTCTGTATCACAGATTACAGCAGGCAGACCATTATTAAAACAGTTTCTATAAAAGATTCTGGCGAAACTCTTTGCCAAAACAGCCTGGATGCCATTCATCTTGATCACAATGGCCGCATGCTCCCGGCTCGAACCCTGGCCGAAGTTTTGGCCTGCTACGATGAAATCGCCGGGGGACACCTTTTCAGAAAAATCAGGCCTTTCATACTCCATGATGTGTTTTGACAACTCCGGTAAGTTAGAACGCAGATAGAAATAGCGGCCAGGGATGATATGGTCTGTGCTGATGGCATCGCCAAACTTCCAAACCTTTCCTTTCATCTGCCCTCCTCAAATCATCCTCACCCCAACTCTCTCCCGTCAAGGGAGAGGGAAAAGGTGGGTTTAAAAATACTTCCTCGGGTCAGTAATTTTTCCTTCGACGGCTGTAGCTGCCGCCACAGCCGGAGAACCCAGATAGATGAACGAATTCGGGCTTCCCATCCTCCCTTTGAAATTCCTTGGCTGGGTTGCCAGACAGACTTCGCCATCTCCTAAAACTCCTTCATGAAGGCCGACACATGCCCCGCACCCAGGAGGCATGGTCAGTGCGCCTGCTTCGATGAGGATCTCCAGCGTCCCATCCTTGAGTGCCTCTAAATAGACCGAGCGTGAACCCGGGGTGATGACCATCCGGGTCTTGGAATGGATCTTCTTTCCTTTTAATATATGGGCTGCGATCCGGAGGTCTTCCAACCGCCCATTGCAGGAGGTCCCCAGATAGACCTGATCCACTCTGACTTCACCGATTTCGTCAATGGTCCGGGTATTATCCACCTGATGAGGACAGGCGATGGTAGGTTTGAGGGCCCTTGCATCGATCTCGACAGTTTTCTCATAGATAGCATCAGGGTCGGAGGATAATTCTCTAAAATCCCCGGGTCTCCCCATCCGATTCAACCAGTCTCGAGTGATCTCATCAGAGGAAAAGAGCCCGACTTTTGCCCCTGCCTCCACAGCCATATTGGCAATGGTCATCCTGCCTGACATCTCAAGATGCTCAATCGTATCTCCTGTAAATTCCAGTGCTTTATAGGTGGCTCCAGCCGCACCGATCCTGCCAATCAGATGGAGGATGACATCTTTACCACAAACACCAGCCGGAAGTTCGCCTTCTACAACAACCCTAATTGTCTCTGGAACTCTCAACCAGATCTTGCCAAGGGCCATGGCTACAGCCGCATCCGTAGAACCCACTCCGGTTGCAAAGGCTCCCAGAGCTCCTCCTGTACAGGTATGGGAATCGGCTCCAATGACCACCTCCCCTGGTCTTACCTCCCTTTCAGCCACAACCTGATGGGAGATGCCATATCCCACATCAGAAACCTGGCATCCCGTCTTCTTGGCAAAATCTCTCATAAAAGTATGGTCATTGCTCAATTCGAACTTGGGACTGGGAGAGGCGTGGTCGAAGAAGAAGATGGTCTTCGCTGGATTGAAAACTTCCATAAATCCCATTTCCTTGATCTTTCTTGCGGCCAAGGGACCGGTTCCATCCTGGGCATAGGCGAGATCGACTTTGACAACGGCAATCTCCCCTACCCCAACCTCTTTCCCCGTGTGTTCCCTTAATATTTTCTCAGCTAAGGTCATTCCCATGAGCATTCCTCAAGCCTCTTATCGAAAATAATCTTTTCTATTTATATCATACAATATTGGTTATTTCACCTTTAAATTTTGATTCTTCGTTGCCAATAAACAGGCGTTTCGAATCGAAATCTCTAAGCCTTCCTAAAATTTTTAGGAGGGCTTTTTTCATTCAACACCCCATCCTTTCATCTCATATCCACCGTCCTTCCATGAAATGAGCAAATAGCATTTGAGCTTCCTTGATCTCTTGAAAAGGAGTGATTAAATTAAGATTGAAAGGAAGGTGTTAGCGATGAAAAAAAATGATAAAAAAACCAAAACGGAGAAAACAAAAGCGGCAACTTCCTCTGCCTATGATTGCTGCTGGTATGAGGCATCCTGCTATGACCCATGCTGTGGTGGAGTTTGTTGCTGCTGTTAGGTGGTTCAATGAACCCCTGGGCTTAAGTCCAGGGGTTCAGGACCGCGGGAAGGTTAAAGCATTCTGAATGTTTCTTCCTTCTGGCAGGGAAAAACATAAGAAGAATTCCATGCATCCCTGGGTTTGAACCCCGGGGGTTTTCTGACGGGTTATTTCAAGGTCATAGCGTCAAATCTTTTATAGAAAGGAGACAAAAGATAAAAACAGCCGAAACAAAAAGCCTGAACAAACCGGAAATGGTTGATTACGCGAAAGAATTAACTAAAAAGTAAAGTGGCATCGCGCCATCCCAAATATTGACGATCCGAAAATCTTGACACGGAAGAGGGAGGATCAATAATCGATGCCCGGTTGGGGGTCAATACCTTTCCTAAAAGAGTGCTTCACTTCCTTAATTTCACTCACTGTATCCGCAAGCTCAATCACTTGAGGATGGGCGTCTCTTCCTGTAAGAATAAGATGCATCAAGGGCGGTTTCCATCGAATAATCTCCAAAACCTGTTCCAGGTCTACCAAATGTAAATGGAGGGCATTATTTATCTCATCCAAAATGAGAATGTCAAACTCTCCGGATTTAATCTTCTGATGTGCCAGTTGAATCGCCTCCTGGGCATTCTTCCGGTGTTCCTTGAAAGGATAAGGATTCCCCTGGATCCCGCAAAACCCTTTTCCAGTGGGAATCAACTCCACCTGACACCCCATCTTCTTCACACCGTCCCATTCACCCGAATAGAGATCCCCCTTCATGAACTGGATGATACAGACTTTCATATTATGGCCACAAGCCCGAACTGCAATACCAAGAGCGGTCGTGGTCTTCCCTTTACCATAGCCGGTGATAACCACAACCAAACCTTTCCTCTTTTCAGGAGATAACCGTGTGATTTCCATGACAACATTCTCCTCTAATTAGTGTCTGTCAATAAACTAACGGTTTCTAAAAAGGTTGTCATTCCGGCGAAAGCCTGAATCCAGTTCTTTCAAGACCTTCTGGATGCCGGATCAGGTCCGGCATGACGGAAAAGGAACATTTATAAACAGACACTAATTAAAAGATACCCTATTTTCATCATCTTTTCATCTCATTTTTTTTCAGATCAAGAAAGCTGAAACAAGCCAATATCTTGACGAGGGCCATTCGTTTATGAATAACGATGTTGACATCTGAAAGCACACGGTACAATTCTTATGAAAGGCGGCGTGCAAAAAAATTTACTATTGACAGTTCCCATTGAGATCGTCGGGCAGGAGAGGGTAAAAAACTCTATAAAACTTCCATGGAAAAAAACCGATTCAAAGAGGCCCTCCTCGAGAGAAAAGAATTTGTCTATACACTTGAGCTTGTTCCCGGAAGGGGGTCGCGGGGGAAGACCCAGGATGATCTCCTGGGAATGGTGGGGAAGGTGGCCAGATCAAGGCTTGTCCACGCCGTCTCCATCACCGATGATCCTGGAGGACATCCCGCCCTCTCTCCTAATGTGATCGGCCTCGAAGTCTCCCGGCTGGGTATAGATCCGATCGTTCACTTCACATGCAAAGATAACCTTAACGTTGCAATAAATAACAAAGCAGACACGGCGGGGACACTGTAAGAGCCTTATAGCGGACCCTTTTGAAGGCCCGGCGACAGAGCTGGAATATTGGATCAAATTCATCAGTTCTCGCTGCCGTCGCTGTGGAGACTGCACACTTCTTGAAGTTGCCTTTTTATGCCCCCAATCTCAATGCCCAAAATATCTCTTCAATGGCCAATGTGGTGGTTCTTTTGAGGGATGGTCTGAAGTTTTCCCAGGAAAAAAGCGATGCATCTACGCCCGTGCCTACGATAGACTTAAATCTTATGGAGAAGAAGAATCCCTTAAAGAGGGGTATACCTTCCCCCGCAATTGGGCATTAGATCAAACTTCTTCCTGGGCCAATTATTTCTTGGGTCGCGATCATCACGGCCAAAAAGAATGAACCCTTGATACCGGATTTTCTCCCCCAAAATCCAGTGGTTGCCCCAGGTCTGACATACAAATTTTCACATTCGTGACAGAGCGCCACTCCTTCTTAAAACAATGCATCCCCGATCCTTTTAAGTGAGTTTACCTCCCCTTCATTTTCAAAAAGCCATCTTTTCGTCCTTGATTTCCCGAAAATGGATGATTAATTTTATGTTGAAAAGAGGTGAGATTAATGTACGTCATTAAAGGAATGAAACACTGTACGTGCTGGGAGCTCGATGATAAAGATGCGCGAATGCTGGTCGAAGTGGAACTTCCGGGAGGAAAAAGAGAGGAATTCACCTTGGGAACGGAGAAGGTCAATTTCTTTATTCCATCGAGAGCCCTTTGCGGCTGAAGACTTGAACCTGGTTCGGATTCAAAGTGTTCTTTCAACCTCCTGAAGCATCTGTCGAGCAACGATGAGCCTCATAATCTGAGCCGTTCCCTCGTAGATCTGTATCACTTTCGCATCTCTCATCAGTTTTTCGACAGGATGCCATTTGGTATAACCCATCCCCCCGTAGATCTGAACCGCATCCGTTGTTACCCTCATCGCCACATCAGAGGCAAAAGCCTTGGCCATGGCCGCCTCTTTCGAGTTTCTCAAACCCTGGTCTGCAAGCCAGGCCGCTTTATAGATAAGAAGCCTTGCCGCCTCAATATCCTTTGCCATGTCCGCCAATAAGAATTGAATAGCCTGATGCTGGGCGATCGGAACTCCGAATTGAATTCGTTTCTTAGCATATTGTGTGGCCAGCTCCATGGCTGACCGGGCAATCCCCACTGCCCCGATAGCGATCATCGGTCGGGTGACGTCAAGGGCGGCCATCGCCTTCTTGAATCCATCCCCTTCTCCTGCTAATAAATTTTTTCTGGGTATCCTGACATTATTAAATGTCACTGCGGTCGTATTCGATGCCCTCTGGCCCATCTTGTCAATGGGCTCCCCATGGCTCACTCCTTCCAAATTGGAGGGAACAATTAGGCAAATGATCCCTTTATGCTTCTTCTGTGGATCTGTAGTCGCAAAGGCAAGATAGAAATCGGCATAGCCTCCGTTCGTAATCCACATCTTTGTCCCGTTGAGGAGATAGTGGTCTCCCTCGGGAACGGCCGTTGTCTTCATGGAAGCGGGGTCCGATCCCACTGTGTATTCGCTCAAGCAGTAGGAAGCAATGCTGAATTTCGAGCAGAAAGGCCTGAGAAATCGTTCCTTCTGTTCTTCCGTTCCAAACTTTATGATGGGATAGAGAGCCAGAGTGCTGACAAAGATGGAAACATATATCCCCATACAACCGGCAGCCAGCTCTTCCGCAATGGTGCAGTTATCCAATACCCCGAGGCCCTGGCCTCCGTATTCCTTTGGAACCAGGGGGGTGAAAAAACCTTCCTGATGAGCCTTTTCCATCACATTGAGAGGAAAGGTCCCGTCCTGGTCATGCTTGCCTGCCACCGGCAGAATCACTTCTTTGGCAAATCGTCTGGCCTTTTCCTGCAGGATCTTCTGTTCCGATGTTAATTCAAATCCAATCATCTCTTTTCTCCATATTGATAGAACCCTCTGCCCGTCTTGACTCCCAGATACCCGGCATCCACATATTTGATGAGGAGTGGACAGGGACGATATTTGTCTCCGAATGCTTCCTGGAGAACGCACATAACGGAGAGAACGGTATCCAATCCTACAAAATCGGCAAGCTCCAGAGGACCCATCGGATGGTTGGCTCCCATCTTCATGATTGCATCGATCTCCTCCGCTCTACCCACACCCTCGTACAGGGTATAGATGGCCTCATTCATGTAGCTGAAGATTAACCGGCTCGACACAAATCCTGGGAAATCATTGGCCTCCAGAGGGGTTTTACCAAGCTTTAGGCTGAGCGCTTGGGTAGCCTGAAATGTCTCTTCGGAGGTCGCCAATCCCCGGATGATCTCGATCAACTTCATCACAGGGACGGGATTAAAAAAATGCATTCCGACCACGCGGTCTGGCCTTTTGGTGAAGGAAGCGATCCGTGTGATGGATATCGAAGAGGTATTACTGGCAAGGATCGTCTCTTTCGGAGCAATCTTGTCGAGGTCCTTGTAAACCTCCTCCTTCAACGGAATGTTTTCGCCCACGGCTTCAATGATGAACTCACAATCTTTAAAATCTTCCAACCGTATTGTGGTTGAAAGTCTCTTCAAAGTAGTTTCCCCTTCCTCCTGAGAAATTTTTCCTTTTTCGACCCTCCTCTTCAGGTTGCTGATAATCCTATTTTTACCCCGATCGATTGCTTCACTGGTGACGTCTCTCATCAGGACATGGAATCCCGAACTGATCGCCACCTCGGCAATGCCGCTTCCCATCTGACCCGCTCCCACCACTCCGATCCTCTTTATCTCCATTTTTTCCATACCTCCCCATTCAATTTTAACACGAGCAAATCAATGGTTTTAAATCCCTCAAATCACTTTTGAAGATTATTTCGATCGGTCCTCGATGGGGACATACTCACATGCCTGGGGGCCACAGTATGTCCCGACATAATCGGCATCGGGCCGGTAGAGTTCGGGTTTGGGCTGGGCTTCTGCAAACTTCTCCTCAATGATATGGGCCGCCCAGCCTGAGATCCTTGATATAGCAAAAATAGGGGTGAAGAGATCTGTTGGGATTTCCATCATCTGATAGACCGGGGCGCTATAAAAATCGACATTGGCATAGATCTCTTTACTCTTTGTCTTTCTAAACTCCTCTTTCGTCGCCTCTTCAATGGCTTTGGTCAACTCACACCACCGCTGATCATCAATGCGATTGGCCATCCGTCTGCATATCTCACGAAGGATGGTCGCCCTTGGGTCTTCTGTTCGATAGACCGCATGCCCCATGCCCATCACCTTCCCTCCCTTTTTAAGTCTTTCGGCCACCCAGGGTTTCACACCGTCCACCTCTTCAATTTCTAAAAGCATCTTTATGACTTCGCTATTTGCTCCCCCATGGAGTTCTCCGGAGAGGGCACCCACAGCGGCGGCCACAGAGGCATAGAGGTGGGCATGGGTGGACGCGACTTCCCTCCCCGCGAAGGTCGAGGCATTGAAGGAATGTTCAGCGTGAAGGATCAGGCAGATATCAAAATCTCTGGCAATATCAGGATCAGGAGGCGTTCCTCTTAACACATGTAGAAAATTTCCCGCATGACTCATACCCAAATTGGGATAGACCGGCATTAATCCCTTCCGGATACGATCCCATGCAGCAACAATCGTAGGAAATTTTGCAATGAGGCGAATGGCCTTCTGCAGGTTTGCCTCTCTCGTCTCATCCTTTAACTGAGGATCGTAACTTGCCAGTATAGGGATGGTTGCCTGAAGGACATCCATAGGCGGTGCTGATTTCGGTAACATCTTCATAAACTCGAAGAGGGTTTCTGGAATGCCCCTTGCCGAAGCCAGTTCGAATTCAAATCTTTTCAACTCTTCTTTATTGGGCAGGCGATCGTTAAGAAGGAGAAAGGAGACTTCTTCGAAGGTGGAAGATCGGGCAAGTTCAGTGATATGATAACCCCGATAAATAAGAATCCCTTTTTCTCCATCCACATCCGAGATACGGGTATCGGCCACTTTCACACCACGGAGCCCAATGTTTTTAACATCTATTCTCTCTTCCATCTCTCTCATTCCTGATCAAGTTGCAACGTCTGCAACGTCTGCGGATATAATATCATTGTTCAGCGGGAAAAGTCATCTGACCTCCAAAATAACCTAGAAGGGTGACAAGGGGAGAGAGGATTAGCATCATGATGAAGTAGATGGGATTGGAAACTTCTGGATTTGAACTGCGCCAGACGATGAGAATAACCTCAAAGATGAGAAGAAGAATGGAAAGCTGAATCTTCCTCTTCACATAATGGGTTAGCTTCATTCGATAATTGACCCACCAGGTTAGAACTCCTGTTGCCATTGCAAAAGGAGAAGAGATGGCTCCCAAAATCAGAAGATAGAAGCTGGTCACCTCAAAGGAAGGTTTTTTGAATAAGAGATAGAGAAGAATGAAGAGAGAGGAAGCCATTAAAAAGGCGATGGGAAAGTGAACGACCATGGGATGAGGATGGCGTCGCGCCATTGGAATTTTCCGGAGAAAACCCTGAAGAAAAGGAGGGAGGTGTTTCAGCTCTTCCGGCGCCCCTTTCTTCATGATCCCCGCCTGGGGATAACGCTCAAAGACTTCCGATCCATGGGGAGCTGCGGAAATCTCTCCGCTCAGATCCTTTCCTGAAGGGTGCCTGTTCATATGTATCCCCTTGGACCAGAGGGGACTCTTCGAGACATCATAGACTCTTCCCTCAAAGGAGATGTATACCGGTTTTCCTTCCTTTCCATTAAAGGAGGATAATTCTTCAGAGGTAAATTCTTTCATCTTTCTCCCTCATGAAATCATTTTTTCTTCGGAGGAACTTGGGGAGTGGCAAATTCAACTACGAAATAGACCAATGCCCAGCGCTCTTGCTCGGGGAGATGATCCCATTTGACCATGGAGGTATTGGAAATCCCCTTGGTGATCACATCGAACACTTTTTTAAGGTCCCCCTTCGCCTGTGGCCATTGTCTGAATGGTTTTGTAAAATCATTCGTAGGGGGTCTGAGAGCAGCTCCCATCTGTCCCTTGCCATCCCCTTTCGGCCCATGACAGGTCACACAATACTGGTCATAGAGTTTTTTGCCCTGGCTTATGAGCTCAGGACTCTTTTGGGGAGTCTTTGTCTGACCCAAAACTGCATTGAATGAGAAAATAAGATATAAGAATCCAACCATACCGATCCAAAACCATCTGTTCATATCAACCCCCTTATCAAACAATATTAATTTTGATTTATATTCTCTTTTTTCTCCTTTTCCAACTCCCAAATGGAAATAACAGGGAAGAACTTTGAAAAGAGAACAAAGGCCAATGCGAACCCTGCGAAGAGTCCTGCGGTCATGGACCATTCGACCCAGCTCGGCATATAGGCCCCTCTGGCATAAGGGAGACGGGGCTCACAGAAAGAAGGGATGATGATGAGGAAACGCTCCAGCCACATCCCGATCACAATGGATATCGAGGAGACGAGAAGTCCAGGAATGGTACGTCGGAACGCTAATATGGGGAATGGAATGACAAAACAGAGGGCCACCATGGTCCAGAAGAGGATGGCATATTTCCCCGTCAATTTACTCCACAGGACGACTAATTCATGGGGTCCGCCTGCGTATCCCACAACAAGGTGCTCCACGAACGTGAAATAGGCCCAGAGAAGGGTGAAGGTGAGGAGAAGTAATCCCATATTATTGAAGTGATGGGGTGTCAGATAATCTTCCAGATGGTAAACCTTTCGAATGATGATGGAAACAATGATGATCGCTGCAATCCCGGAAAAGATGGCGCCGGTGACAAAGTAAGGGGCAAAAATGGTGCTATGCCACATTGGCTGGGTTTGCAAACCGAAGACCCAGGAGACCACCGTATGGACGCTCACGGCAACAGGAATGACTGCAATGCATAAGAATCCGATGGTCTTACTCAATCTTCCCCATTGCTTTTCCGTTCCTGTCCAACCAAGAGAGAGGACCTGGTAGAGGAAACGACGTCCTTGAAATCGGTCCCTGAGCAGTCCGATATCTGGAATCATGAGGACATAGAGGAAGATGGTGCTGACGACCAGGTAAGTCATAATGCAAGTGAAGTCCCAGAGCAGGGGCGATTTGAACTGAGCATGAAGCGCAACCCAATAAAAACGGACCGACCTTCCTAAGTCAAAGAGAATGTTGGTCGGTCCTGCGGCCAGAGCAAAAACGGTCACTGCCTCTGCAATACGGCCAAAAGGCGTCCCCCATCTCGCATGGGTAATTCGGAGGACCGCGGAAACCAGGGCGCCGGCATGGCTGATGCCGATGAAAAAGACGAAGTTAACGAGATAGAGGGCCCACGATACGGGATGACCCATCCCGGTCACTCCCAGTCCGCTACGGTACTGCCATCCGAAGGCGTAAAATGACCAGAAGAAGATGATGGAGAGGAGGCTGACGGTCAGGATGAAAGGCCAGCGCACATAAGTCATAGGTTCGATGATGTGGCTATGTTTTTGGACAATGGTTTCACTATCCATCATCCCACTCCCCTTCTTTGAGATAGTAGACCTTGGGCTCTGTCCCCATCTCTTCCATCAATCGGAAGGCCCGTCGGTTTCTCGAAAGCCTTGAAACCTGACTTTGGGGATCATTGAGATCACCAAAAAAGAGAGCTTCACTCGGACAGGTCTCAACACAAGCAGGAATAACATCACCCTCTTTTATTCTCCGGTTCTCCATCTTTGCTTTCTCTTTTGCCCTGCGAATCCTCTGAAGGCAAAAATTACATTTCTCCGTAACTCCTTTCCTTCGGCGGTAGACATCAGGATTTAAACCTCTTTTATATTCCGCTGGCCAGGGAGGTGCATGCCAATTAAAATATCGGACGGTGTAGGGACAATTGGAAATACACATCCTCACTCCAATACATCGGGGATAGACCTGAGCCACAATGCCCTCAGGGTTCTTATAGGTGGCTTCAACAGGACAGACCTTTGTGCAAGGGGGATGGTCGCATTGCATACAGGGAACGGGAAGAAATTGCATCTTCACATCGGGATAGTTCCCCTTCACTTCGAAAATGAGGTTCATCCAGAACTTTGCCCTTCCAAGTCTCGCTTCCCTCTCTCCTGCAAAGAGAACATTATTCTCCTGCCGGCAGGCGACGACACAGGCCTGACATCCCGTGCATTTATCCAGATCGATCACCATTCCCCATCGGTACATTGATGACCTCGTGTCCCTGCCTGCGGCAGGCAGGAGTAACCGTGATCCGTGTCCGAACTCTGTAGGGGCAATTCTTGAATTGCCCCTACTCCGAACTTTTTTCTACACCTTATACACCCTCACCTTCGTTGAAAAGTGGGAGAGAAATCCTCCTAAATAATCATATTCTCTGACCAGAAGATCGTTTGGATTGATCCCCCTTCCTTTTGCCCATCGACCATAAGCACGGTGACCCTGACCATAAGGAATATGGATACACTTTGGATGGGCTCCCGGAAAGAGTCTTACCTTTGCCTTTACCTTTCCTGCCTTCGATTCCACCCAGACGAGATCTCCATCTTTGATGTCAATCACCTTTGCTGTTTCGGGATTGATTTCAATCCAGGAATCCCATCTCTCTTTCAAATGGGGACCGAAGATCTCCTGAAGAAATGGCTGATTGGCCCCCCTTCCCTCGGCTGTGGTCATCATCTTATAGTGGATGAGGTGGAAGGGAAACTCCTTCTCATCTCCAATCGAACGAGGTTTCTCAAAATGGGGAAGAAAGACCCTGTCCCCCCTCTCTTCGACCCTCAACTCTGTTAAAATATGTTCCATTCCCTTTCCGCTTCTCTTCGATAATTCGATGAGGCCTCGCTCCATGGTTTGGGAATAGAACTCAAACTTTTCCGAGGGAGTGTTAAATCTTTTTCTCCACTCTCCAAAGGGATAAGAAGAATCCCACCACCCTCCCCGTTCGATCACGGCCTTCCAGAACTCATCAAAATCCTTTACCTTAATGGAACCTCTTTTCGATATAAAAATCCCCTTGATGGTCTCCTTTAATGCCTCTTGAAAATCCTTCCAGGGGAAAGCCTTCGCCATATTCCCACCCAGGTTTTTAGCGATCTCAATTAAAACATCCCCTGTATTTTTTACATCGTAAAGGAGTGGTTCAATAACAGGACTTCGTAATCCGAACATGGGAAATCCCAACCCCGGTTCCACATGGTCATCCTGCCAGCGCTCAAGATAGGTTCCGTCAGGAAGAACGAGATCGGAGACCATCGTAGTTTCATCCATAAAAGGTGAGAAACTGACGATGAAAGGAACCTTTTCTATGGCACCCCGAAACTTTTCGGATTCCGGAATACTGAAAAGAGGGTTGGTGTAATAAAAGAAAAGGGTGTCAATGGAATAGGGTTCACCTTTCTCGATTCTCTCCGGAAGGATGTATGGAACCTCTTCTGCGAAGGGAAAGGGCATGCCCCCGACTCCATCGATTCGGGATTGAGAAAGCCCCTTCTCTGCAATGGAATCCTTTTGAACGGGAGACCACTTCTGAAAAGGTGGTTTTCTCTGAAGAAGAAGTCCTCCGCGACGGTCAATCGATCCAACCAGAGCATTGAGACTATCCACAGCCATCTGGCTATAAGTTCCATTCGTCTGCATCCCCACGCCTCTCCCTGAAATGGCAATGGATGGCCGATGGAATGAAAATTCTCTGGCAATCTGAATGATCGTCTCTTCAGGGACCCCGGTGAAAGAAGAGACCTGTTTGGGTAAATATTCCTTTAACACAAGGGTCTTAAAACCCATGTGACTTTTTCCATTCGAATCTTTCCAGTCATCAAACCCAAAGGTATAGCGATTGATAAAATCCTGATCGTATCTCTTCTCCTTGATGATCCAGTGCGCAATTCCTAAGGCGAGCGCTCCATCCATTCCCGGTTCAACGGGAATCCACTGATCAGCCTTTGAGGCTGTCAGGGAGAATCTGGGTTCAACCTGAACCAATTTGCCTCTGACCCCCGGTCTCCCTCTCCTGAGATATCCATAACCCCAGAGGTTCCTGATCGAGGGTCGCGATGCTTCTAAAAGGCTGGCTCCAAAGGAGAGAACATACTTCACCTCTTCCCAGTGGATAGCTAAAAAATCTCTCAGGCCCATGGTGAAGAGATGTCCTTTTAAAATACCTTCTGACCCCCTTGCCGGATTCCCAAGATGATTGGGCGAGCCGTAAGCCTCCATGAATCGCGTGATCAAATCGGACATGTGACCACGATACCGGCCGCCCCAAAACATGAGCTGGTGGGATCTCCCCTCCTGGCGAAGCGCTTTCAGTCTTTGTGTGACGAGTTGAATCGCCTCTTTCCAGGAGATATTCTCCCAACTTCCCTCCCCCCGTTTCCCCTTTCGCTTTAATGGTTGCCTGATACGGTCGGGATCATAGAGGACCTGGAGACCAGCCTGGCCTTTTGGACAGAGCCGACCTCGATTGATTGGATAATCCTTGATCCCTTCCAGTTTAACAGGCCAATGATTGACCGATCGAATTCGAAGGCCACAACCACTCGGACATTGGAGGCAGATACCTGTTGACCAGTATTCCTCATAAGGGACCCATTCCCCTTCCTTCGGAAGGGCATGGAGCAGTTCATCAGGAAGGGCCATCCCTAATGTGGCAGCTCCGATTATCTTCAGCAAATCTCTTCGACTAATTTTCATTGTTCTTTCTTATCCCAACCGTGATTCTATTTGAAGGCCAACTGGGGAGATGGAGAGGTAAGGGGACGCGGAGAAAATTATCTTCACCCCATCACCCCATCTCCCTATCTCCCCATCCATTCTTTTGTTAGCTGGAGTGGCACGTATAACAATCCACATCCGCCTTTCTCTTTTTATGACAGTCTATACACCAGGCCATGTAGTTTCGATCCACCATCTTCACCGGCCTCTCCTTCACCCCTGTCAGACCATGACAAACGGAGCAATCCACTTTGCTTTGAATGTGTATTCCGTGGGGAAAGACGACAAACCTGGGAAGTTCATACATTCGCTTCCATGGGATCTCCTGGTTCGCCTGAACATATTTGACCACCTTAAGCGCCTCAGGCCTTTTGCTGATCGCATCCGTGGCATGGCAGGCCCGGCAGAGCCCAATATTGGGAATCCCTGCGGAACGATGCCTTTCCGCATAGCGATGGCAGAAGGTGCAATTTAGATTGACCGCCTCTTTGTGGCGAATATGATTGAAGAGAATAGGTTGATCAACCGAAACCCAGGTGAAAATGGGAAAAATGGAGAAGAAAACATTCTTGGTCTGAACCCGGAATCGATGGTAGGCAACAATGGCAAAAACGAATAGAATGATAACAGCGATGAAAAGGATGATTGTCTTTCTCATACCTATTTTCTAAAAAAGGGTTAGAAGCATCGATAATATCAATGATCTAAAAATCTAATGAATCCCCTCAGAAGTAAATAGGGGAAACTCTGTAATTTAAAATAAAAAAGAATGTATTTGATCGGGTGTCAGCCTGTCAAGCAAAAAACAGACCATCACCAGTAAAATAGAGGCATTGAGTGACTTAAAGATAGATTGTCCATGAGATTTTTGATATCCGACGCTCAATAGCCTCAAAGCTTTCCATAATAACCATCCCCCGATGACGAATAAACCTCCAATGATAAAAGGCGATTTTAAAACCCCAAACCACGGGATGATGAAACAGGTCACCCCGGTTGCGAAGATCCATGTGAAAAGGACTCTCCTGAATTGTACCGGAGTGAAGATTCGAGGCAATGAAGGGAATCCTCCCTTTTCGTAGTCGTCCCCGAAATTGAAAAGTAGAATCCAGAAGTGCGGGACTTGCCAGATATAAAAGAGGAAGGAAATAGACAGGAGTTGAGGATCAAAGAGATGACCCCCACCGGATACCCAACCCATCATAGGAGGGATGGCGCCAATCAAGGCCCCCGGGATGACTGCAAAGGGGGTCTTTCTCTTAAGGGGTGTGTAGATAAGATGATACCAAAATATGGCAAAAACTCCCAGGCCAAAGGCGATTTTATTTGTCCCGAAGAACAGAACCGAGGCGCCTATGAAGAGGAGTGAAAAAGAGATGGTCAGGGCAGTTACTGGATTTAATTTCCCGGATGGAATCGGCCGGTTTTGTGTCCTCTCCATCAATCGATCATATTCTCTCTCCTGATATTGATTGAAGGCACAAGAACCACAGGCCAGTAAGAAAATCCCAACCAGGAGTATGATGATTTCTATGGAGATCTCCTGGTGGGCAAGCAAATAACTGACCGAAGAAGAAAGAGTAGCAAGTAGAGAGATCCTAAATTTCGTCAATTCCAGGAGGAGGCTGATCCAATGTTTCATCTGTTTAAACCCATTCGGAGAGGAATTACTTCAACCCTTTGATATATTGAATGATCTCTTTTGTCTCCTCCTCCGTTAGAAATCCTTTTTGAGAAGGCATGATAGGGGGAAATCCCTTCACAATATCCGCATTAGGCTCTAACAGAGACTTCCTTAAATAGGTCTCATCCGCCAAGACCTGCCGTTCTTTCCCTTCTGTCAAGACAGTGACCTTTTTCTGGAAGAGTCCTTTAACCGTAGGGCCTACGAGCTGACTTCCGTCAATACTGTGGCAGGCTTTGCATCCCTTTGCCTCAAAAAGTTTTAGTCCGGAAGGAGGAATCATTGCCTCCTTCTTTCCCCCTTCTTCATACCACTTCTTAAATTCCTCTTCCGGAAGGACGATGACCTTGGTGAGCATGTAGGAATGTTGTAATCCACAATACTCAGCGCATAGCACATCATAGGTTCCGGTTTCAATTGGTTTAAACCATAAATGGTTTGTCATTCCAGGGACAGCGTCCTGCTTAACCTTAAAGGAGGGGATATAAAAGCTGTGGATCACATCCTGGGAGGTCAGCGCTAAAGCGATCGGCTTTCCAACAGGAACCCTCAGCTCCGAAGTCTTTAACCCATTCTCATATTCGAATAACCAGGACCACTGCCGCGCCGTCACCTTCACCTTCATGGCATCCTCTGGAATCTTCTTCAGGGATTGAAATCCCTTCAACCCATAATAGAACATCGTCAGCACAAGAATGGTCGGTACAATCGTCCAGAGGATTTCCAGCCAGGTACTGCCTTCGATGTTTTCCGCTCGAGGGTTTCGTTTCCGATGATATCGGATGACGAAATAGACCATCAAAAAGGTGATCAGGACCAGAAAAAAGACGGCGATGGCGGCAATATAGAGAAATACATTCTCTACG
>DYHU01000023.1:18351-22059 GCA_020724025.1 Syntrophorhabdus sp.
CAGGACCAGAAAAAAGACGGCGATGGCGGCAATATAGAGAAATACATTCTCTACGATTCTTCCGGAAAGGTTTATCGAGTCTGGAGCCATCTCACCATCACCTTATCGGAACGCCACATCAAAGAAGGTTAAACCCATGAAGAGGACAAGAAGTGCCAAGATCCCTGGGATCATCCATTTAAATAGTCTGATCCTTTTCTCATATTTCAGATGCATAAAGTAATTTAAAACCAAACCCGATTTGATGGCAGCAATGATGAGGGCGACCGAGATACTCAATCGCCCCAGATTCATCCCGGCGACAGAGACCGTAATGCCTGTAAGGATGACCAACCCCACCCAGACCCGGACATAGGTCGTAGGGTTCAAGACAGGGTGCTTTCCTTCTTCGATCTTTATCATCCTCCATCAACCTTTCTCCTCCCTTTGTAAAAGTGAGAGCGGGAGGGATTAGGTAATTAAGTAGAAGAGCGGGAATAGAAAGATCCAGAGGATGTCCACCAGATGCCAGTATAATCCGGAATTTTCTAAAGGAACGAAACGAGTTTCGTTGACCTTTCCCTTAAAGATGAGAATCCCCATGATAAAAATCACCACCAGCCCCACCAGAACATGGAGACCGTGCAATCCGGTCATCGAGAAATAGAGGCCATAAAAGAGAACCTCTCCTTTATTCCGCTCCAGGAGCCGGGGGGAATTGGGATAAATCTCATGATGAATCTTTCCGGCCCACTCAAAGCATTTGTTTCCAAGAAATAGGAATCCTAAAATAAATGTTGCGGCGAGAAGGATGAGAGATGACCTTTGACTTCCTCTCCTCAAAGAAGAGATGGAAAGCGCCATCGTCAAACTGCTCGTGATAAGGATGAGGGTATTGATCGTTCCAAAGGGTCGATTCAGCTCCTCTGCGGCAAGATGGAAAGCCGAGGGATGTTTAATACGGTAGACGGAATAGAGGATGAATAGCCCTCCAAACAAAATGATTTCTGAAAGGAGAAAGAGCCACATCCCCATCCTGGAACCCATGTCGTCTTTATGTTCGTTCATATTGATAAGGCCCTTGTCTCACGACGGGTATCTTCTCAAAATTCTCTCTGGGAGGCGGCGATGGAATCTCCCATTCAAGCGTAGCCCCGCCCCAGGGATTCTTTTCGACTCTTTCCCCTTTCAAAAGAGAATAGAAGAGATTTCCAAACATGAGGATCAAACCGGTGATCAGGATCCAAGACCCGATGGTTGAGATGAATTGAAGAGTATGAAATTGGGCAAGGTAATCATAATATCTTCTGGGCATCCCCTCCCACCCCAAGATGAGCATGGGGAAATAGAGAGTATTAAACCCCACGAAGAGAAATCCCCATGCCAGATAGGAAATCCTTCTCAGAACCATTCTTCCAAACATCTTTGGGAACCAGTAGTGGAGGGCTCCGAAGATAGCAAAACCCGTTCCACCAAAAATGACATAATGAAAATGGCCAACCACCCAGTAGGTATCGTGAAGGTGGACATCGGTTGCCAGGGCGCCTTGAAAGAGACCTGTCAAACCCCCCATAGAGAAAAGAAAGATGAAGGTGAGGCTAAACAGCAGTGGCGGCTCCACTTCGATCGAACCTTTATATAGTGTGGCCACCCAGTTAAAAACCTTAATGGCGCTTGGCACAGCCACTAAAAAGGTTAAAAAAGAAAAGATCAAACTGGCGAGATCGCTTTGACCGCTGACGAACATATGGTGTCCCCACACGAGAGAACCCACACTGGCAATGGCGAGGCTTGAAAAGGCAATGGCCTTATATCCGAAGATTGTCCTGTGGGCAAAAACCGGGATGATCTCCGAGATCACCCCCATTGCAGGTAGGATCATGATATAGACCGCCGGATGGGAGTAAATCCAGAAGAGGTGCTGGTATAAGATAGGGTCTCCACCCTTTGCCGGGTCGAATACTCCTACCCCTACCAATCTCTCTAGCAAGGTGAGCAACAAGGTGATCCCCACCACGGGTGTCACAAGAATCTGAACCCATGCCGTGGCATAAAGGCTCCAGATAAAGAGGGGTAACCGAAACCAGCTCATCCCAGGAGCCCGAAGTTGATGGATGGATGTGACAAAATTGATTCCGATAAGGATGGATGAGAAGCCAAGGATAAATACGGCGAAGACAGCAAGAGGGACATTGACGGTGGTGCGAAGGCTATAGGGGACATAGAATGTCCAGCCCGTATCAATGGGCCCCCCGCCTGTGAATAAAGAGAGAAGGGCTAAGGTGGCGCCGACCATATAAATCCACCAGGAGAGGAGATTGATTCTTGGAAAAGCCACGTCTCTTGCGCCGATCTGGATGGGTAGAAAGAAATTGCCGAAAATGGCAGGGATTCCAGGGATGACGAAGAGAAAGATCATGATGACGCCGTGGAGCGTGAAGAGGGCATTATAGGTCTGGGGTCTCATAATAGTGGGACCGGGAGCAATCAACTCCAGTCGCATCAGAAATCCGAGGAAAACTCCCGTTAAGAAAAAGAAGAGAATGGAAATAAGGTAGAGGATTCCTATTCTTTTATGATCCGTTGAAGAGATCCATCCCAGGAGTCCACGAAACCGTTCGGGGGATTCGTAAAAACTGGCCCCCGGCTGAATCCCCTCTAATATTTTGGCTGCCATTCCGACTACCTCTTCTCAGTGTGACGTCTTCTGCTTCTGAAAACAAGGAAGAGAATGAATGCAAAGGCAAAGACTAAAGTGGCGATTCCGGTCACCTTTAACGTGTTAAACACATACTTTCTGCCTTTCGGGTCATAACTGAAACAGATTCGTAAAACTTTGCTGATGGTAGGGCCAACCCTTCCTTCTGAGGCTTCCAAAATCGCCATCTTCAAATCGAAAGGGAGAAAATCCATTCCATAGATATAACGGGTAATCTTCCCGTCGGGAGAGAGGATGATCAATGCCACTGGATGCTGGAAAGCCTTCCCCTCCTTTTTGAAACGAAAACCCACCGAGTCAGCTAACTTTTGTATATTCTCTTGATCACCCGTTAGAAATCTCCAGGCATCTTCCGGAAAAGGCTTTTCAATCATTTTGAGGTAGAGTTTCTTCTTTTCTCTGGCGAGCTCGGGCTTCTCCGTTTCATCAAAACTGACAGCGACTACCCCGTATTCCTTTCCGGGTTCTGCAGGTAATTGGTTAAGGGTTCCGGCCAGATTATATAATAAGAAACTGCATACATCCGGACAAGCATAATAGACTAAAGCAAGGATCGTAGGGGTACGGATCAGTTGTCTCAAGGGGATCGGATGATCCGTTTCATCCTTAAAGGTTAAATCAAGGGGAATGACCTGGCCCAATTTTTCATCTATTCCGATACCCTTCTGTTCTTTAGGATGGTCCACATGAGAATAAAGACTCTGTTGAAGAAAGAGGAGAAAGAAAACCAATATGAAACCAAAGAACATGGGGACATTGGAATGGCCGGAACCCTCTTTACAACGCCTTGAATAAGCTCTTAGAACGATTTTCATCTATCGCCCCATTCAATCGCTTATACTTTAATGTCCGATCCCTATCTTCGAAAACTTCTCCACATTAAAATCCAGTTTCTCGGCAAGGGTGATCAGAGTTGAAGGAAAGGGTTTCTGAACGCCATCCCCCCACCAGTACTCTTCAAGATTCTCCAAGCATTCATCCAGTATTCCATCCATCAGATCCTGAGCCTC
>DYHU01000271.1 GCA_020724025.1 Syntrophorhabdus sp.
TAACAACACCGACTTCTCAGAGACGGAATTCATTATTTCCCTAAGCGAACAACTACGAATCCTTAATGGTTCCATGGTGCTTCCTTATTTCCGGAATTTCAGTTCCAATTGCCGACCTCTAAGTCTACTTTCAAGAACCTCTTCAACTATCCCTTTCTCGAACCTTTCCCACTCGCCCTTAGATGTAACGACCAATTTGGATAAATCCCCGCCTCGGAAGTCCAGGACTTTTGCATCGTCAAAATACACAGGAATATCTAAATATGGCGCTAAAATCTTGTTAACGTAAAACCTTGTTACTTTCTGCCCCCGAATTCTATAGTCAACCCTCCTCAGCAATGAATGATCCATCATCTCCTGAAAAAGACCACTCCTTCTAAACTCTTCATACTCCTCCGTGGGAACCTGAAAACTGTTAACCAGGTCTGCGGGAATGACGAATTTATGCATCATACGAAACAAAGAGCCGATCCTCGTTAATATTACTTGCAGAGACATTCCTGCCGATGATTTCTCGCTAGCTATTTCGTTAAATACGTCTTCAGATACAAGCCTAAAGACTCTATCTTGATTCTGAATAGGAATGTTCCTTCTGCCTTCTTCTAAGAGCGCCATTGATAACTCGATCATCGTCTTACAAAGCCTTAGATAGTTGAGGACGACCGGGAATGAAGCCCTCACAATACTGTCATGTCCGAAATTTCGTTTCTGCCTTCCATAAATAGCCGCCAACGTAAAAAAAACTATTTCTCTACCCTGTTTCCTCCATCCTTTCTCTGTCTTTTGGTCCTTCAAAAACTCGACAAGCTCATGTCCTTTCTTTTTTTCAGTTAGTCCCTTCAGCAGCAACAATCCCGCTATAACTTGATCACTCGGATCCTTTGGGAAACCTCCCATAAGCTCCTTATACATTTCTCTTAGACTCTCGAACGTATATAATGTCTTCAGTCGTAGCGTTTCTTTTAAAATCTTGAATTCTGAATCATCCCCAACAAGGTTCCGAAATTCCCACTTTGGAGAACTACGATCAAACCAATCGTAGAAATTCCTCTTCTTGAAATAACTATTTTTCTCCAAGCGCCTTTTCGTAATATCCTGTATGAACCTTCTGTAAAACTGCAATCCCCCCATGCCAGAAAACACACCTTCCAGATCAATGATGTCATATTCCCTTTCCCTCTCAATCTTTGTTTCGCTGCCTAATATCCTTAATTCCTTGATTCCATAACGTCTAGTTCCAATCTTAAATTCTAGGAGCGAACTTGGGGACCGAGAGATCACTTTTATCGCTGAATTTATAACCCTTGGCAGTTCCCCGTTTGAGGTTAGTTTCGAAAGCTCTTGATATTCGTCAAGTAGAATAAATAACCTGATGTCTTTTGATAACACACCTGAATCTCTTAGACTGTCAACAAAGATTACTGGCAACCTTCCGGGTTCGATCAGGTAATTCGGAAAATCATTATCCCTCACCCTGACTTTGGAAACCAGTCGATGGTACCAATTTATCTCGTCTAGGATTACCTCACAGAAATGAGATACATTTTCGACTTTCTTCTTGCTTAACAACCTTCGGGGAAGATATCCGGACTCTATCAAATTTATGACAGCCTTCATTATGTCTTGGGGATTTGTGGAATCAATTCCAACTTCAGCAGCCCATTTTCTATTCGGGTCAAGAGAACAATAAAATAGTAAACGAGTAATCTCTTCAAGCAATACTAAGTTCAAGTAATTTCCGTAAATCTCACCCCACATTTCCTCTGAAACATCTTTCCTGGCAAATTGCGTGTACGGTCCTAGCGAAATAGTATAATAAATGCCAGCGAATTTGGCTGGAAGTTTCTTGCCATAAAGAGCTCTATAAAAGTTGAAGAGATGTTCATTATTGTATATGTACGATTGATTCTTGTAATGAAAGAATCGTAGAAACATCGTCTTGCCAAAACCTTGGGCAGCAAGAATAAAATGATTCATCGGTTGGCTTATCTTAAAGACACCTTCCTGTAAAATTTCAGGTGAAAAATAATTGAAATACTCTCGCGGGTCTTTAACCCGCTCTGTAATATAGGTGTAGTAAAATGGATTTTCTATCCTCACTTGTGTTCCAGCGAGGTCGCCACCCTCAGTAGCTCTCTGTTCTCGAAAAGAGTCCATTCCAATCCTCATTCTCAGCCCATATTACCGGCAAAGTGTTGTTGGGACAATTCCTATGAAGTACCAATAGAATCCCTGTTCTTCTGTATCCATACTTCACTTCATCCCCTGAAGTTTTTACATCGGGATGGCCTTCTAATTTAGGAAAATATTGGTCGCACAAATGCCATATGTTATCTCTTTCCGATTTTGAAAAAATGATGCTCCCTTCTTTCAAACAATTTACCTTCGAATCAAGAAATAGCCCGTAAACTATCTCTAGCTTATCTGATTTCTTCCCCATTTTAGATAGTTCATTAATAGTGTCCTCACAGATTATATAAGAGAGGAGGAAAACACTCTTGAAGTTATAATTATTTATTACTCGAAGAATGTCATTAGTTACTGTCTTACCTGAACCACAAAAGTCGGTTAAAAGAACCAAATATTTCTTTGACTCGAATTCCTTTGCCTTTTTTTGTATATCCGCCTGGAGTTGAATTATCGTTTCCTCCATTTGCTTCACGAAAATGCTTGGGATTGTATTTAGTTTAAGTTTGTCGATCTCATCCCTGATTTTCTCAATCTTCTTGATAGGACCTATGAGTTCATCGATACCATCTAAGTAATTCCTAGCCCCTTTCGATTTGTTCTTACGACCGCCCACCTCATTTAAGGTAAAGAAATCTGCTAGTTTGACGTCTTCCTCCAGTGAGACAAAGAGAAATTCATCCAGAGAAATTAGCCTCGACATACCAAGCCGAGAGAGAAATTTGTTGTAAACATATCGTTGAAGATACTCGATCTCGTGGCTGGTTATAAACAAAACCCGAGAGCAAAGCTTAAATGCCATAAATTTATCTCGATCCGAAAAATTATCAATCCAATTCTCAAGGATCGCCCTAAACCGTACGGGCGATTTGAAGTGCATATAAGTGGAGAATTTGTAACGCGAAAGAGTGTTGATGTAATCAAGTAAACGTTTCGGATCCATCGTCCACGGATTGCCACCTTCCAATAAGTCTTCAACCGTGCTCTTTGAGTGTTCGGAATCCCACTTCGATATCAATTCGTCAATCGAAGCAGGTTTATTATGTCCGCCGGGAGATCGAGTGTATTTTTTGCCCATGGTAGCAAAATGGTAGCAGAAAGTAAAAAAGGGATCAAGCGGAATCGCCTAACCCCTTGATTTTTTTGGAGGCGGCAACCGGATTTGAACCGGTGAATAACGGTTTTGCAGACCGTCGCCTTACCACTTGGCTATGCCGCCTCTGGAGCGGGAAACGGGATTTGAACCCGCGACTTCAACCTTGGCAAGGTTGCACTCTACCACTGAGTTATTCCCGCTTTGTCACGTAAAAAAATAACAAGATTGGGGACGCAATGTCAATAGGTGATATAAAAGGAAGGAAGTAGGGAACGGTTTGAAACCGTTCCCTACAGGGGTTCAGAATTAAAAAAACTGATTTAGGTGATGATGCTTTTAAGAAATCTTCTAAAATAGTCGACCCCGGAGACAACTGCTAAAACCAGAGCCGCCCAGAGAAGGCTCATCCCGATCAGGTGGAAGTCAATCGACAGGTAGGGTCCGTTTAAAATCAGAAAGAAGATCGAGGCCATCTCAAAGGCTGTCTTATACTTCCCTATCAAGCTTGAGGAGATGACGATCCCCTCAGAGATGGCGATCCCTCTCAATCCGGTCACGGCTATCTCCCTCCCGACGATGACGATCACCATCCAGAGAGGAATTCCTCTTGCGGAGATAAGGGCGATCAGGGCTGTGACGATGAGCAGTTTGTCGGCGAGGGGGTCCAGAAATTTTCCAAGGGTCGTCACCATCTTTCGACGACGGGCAAAATAGCCATCCAGCGTATCGGTTAACGCCACTAAGAGAAATACCAGGGAGGTGACGATCTGAAAGGTCCTGCCAATGGTAAAGAGCAGCAGAAGGATAAGGGGAATAGCCAAAATCCGGATGACCGTCAGGCCGTTCGGGAGGCTCAATATTTGCCGGGTGCTCATTTTTTCCATTGAAATGGGGCTTAAAAAATCAGGGCTTATAGGATTGGTAATAGTTCAATACTTTCCGCACATAATCGACCGTCTCTCGATAAGGCGGGATGGACCGCAATTCAGAAACGATATTCTCGCCCGCATTGTAGGCGGCGAGGGAGAGGCGGAGGTCGTCATTAAAGAGAGAGAGGAGATGTCTGAAATAGCGAACCCCGCCATCGATATTCTCTCTTGGATTGAAGACATTTGCAACATTCATTCGCTGGGCGGTCTCCGGCATCAATTGCATCAATCCCCTTGCCCCTTTTCTGGAGACAGCAAGGGGGTTAAATCCTGATTCGGCCTTGATCATCGCCTTGACCAGTGCGAAATCGACATTATATTTCTTTGAGAACTCTTGGATCAGCGAATCGAATGTAGTTACCTCTTTCGTATTAAGAATCGGGGTCTGTTCGTTCTCCTCTCCCCCCACATCGTCCTTGCTCTCCCGAATGTAGAGTTTAAATTGTGGATCTCTGGGGCAGTTGGTGAAATGGATAACCCCCCGTTCATCCACCCAGCGGTAGATTCCCGCATAGGAATGGTCGACAAGCAGAATCAAAGGAATAAATAAAATAGAGGCGATAATGATGATCTCATAAAAAGTCCTATAAGCCCATTTTCTGTCATTCCTGCCCCGTAACAAAGTACGGGGTAAACTCCAGCAGGAACCCAGGGTTTCCTGTGAAAACAGGAACCCAGATGTTTTATGGTTCCCTGCTTTCGC
>DYHU01000272.1 GCA_020724025.1 Syntrophorhabdus sp.
TTTGCGGCCCATCCGGTTCATGTGGAGGCGGTGACCTGGCTGGCGGCCAGGAAGGAGGTGCTTCAGGGGTTCTTCTTTTTTTCGGCCTTTTATCTCTACCTGGTTGGAAGAGAAAAAGAGGGAAAGGGAAGACTTATCTTTTTAGGGCTTACCCTTTTTTCTATCCTTTTAGCTACCCTCTCGAAGCCCTCTGCTGTCGTTTTCCCCGGGGTCATCATGGTTTATGAGATTGCCCTGAGGAAGGAGAAAATTTTCAATTACTTAAGGAGACATTGGATCTTTTTCACCTTATCCTTGATGATTTCAGGGATATTTATTTTTATATTGATGAAGGTGATGATTGAGGCAGGGGGAATTAAGCCTTTTCGGGGAGACGGTTTTTTAAGCAACGCCCTTGTCTCATTATATGCATTTCTTCACAACATCATGCTTCTCATCGCCACCGTCAACTACTCGGCGGCTTATTCTTTTCAAGTAAGCCTCCCCGTATTTTGCTTGAAGAATATCGTTTTGATTGTCATCACCCTCTCGCTATTTTCGATCAGCCTGTTCTCCCTACGTTGGACAAAGGTCATATTTTTCTCCTTTTTCTTCTTTCTCATTACCCTCCTCCCTTATTTGAATATCATACCGATCAGCACGCTCCTTGCCGACCGTTATGTCTTTATTGCTTCCTTCGCCTATGCTTTTCTCCTTGGCATCATTTTTGAACGATTCTATACCTATCGGCAGAAAAAATTTTCAGAAGGCTTCTTTAAATTGCTTTCCGTCTCATTGTTTCTGCTTCTCCTGTTAGGATATTCATTCATGACCATTCAGCAGAACACTATTTGGCAGAATAGTTATACTCTGTGGGCCGATGCGGTAGAGAAACACCCTGAAAGTAATACAGCCAATGCACTAATGGGCGTTGTCTATATGGAATTGGGGATGGATGAAGAGGCTATGAAATATCTTGAACGAGCCATTGTTCTTCTTCCTTACGATTATCAATCGAAGAATAATCTGGGAATTGTTTATGGCAGACTGGGTTATTATGAAAAGGCGGTCAACGAGCTTCTGACAGCCATCTGGTTACGACCGGATAACGATTCAATCAGGATTAACCTCTCCGTGCTCTACCAGAGGGAGAAAAAATATGATGAAGCAGAAAAAATCATAAGGCATCTGATCGATAAAAACCCTCAGAATTCTGCTAACCTCCGATTCCGGTTAGCATTGGTATATAAAGATGAAGGGAGGTACGAGTTAGCCCTTTCAGAACTAAATAAATCGTCAGAATTGGCTCCCCATATCATCAACCCCTATGAGGAGATGGGAAACATCTATTCAAGCAGGCTATTGGATCGGGAGAAGGCCATATATTATTATTCCAAAGGGATTGAGGCGGCGCCGAAGGCCAAATCGAGAGCGGAAGACTTGAGGTGGATGGTTCAGGATTTGGAACGATGAACGATAAACAATGAACGATGAACACAGGAATATGAACGATAAACAATGAACGATGAACAATGAACAGAGGAACATGGACAATAAACAACGAACTATGAATGGAGGAGAAAAAAGATTCCTTTTTCGATTCAGGAAGTGGCCAGTATACATAGCGGCCAAGTTATTCCGAAAGAAAATAAGGCAATTGGCAAAGAAATTACCAGAAAGCGAACGCTATCTTTTAAGAGATCAGATGTCGCGTGCCGTAGATTCGATTTGTTTGAATATATCGGAAGGGTCGAATAAATTATCGGATATTGAATTTAGCAAATATTTGAATACATCAGAAACGTCTTTGGAAGAGGTGGTGTGTTGTTTAGATTTGATTTTGGACGATGGTCATATTACAGAGCCGGAGTTTGAGGGCTATTTAAGAGAAGCCGAGGAACTGGGAGCGCAGTTGATTGCATTTGGGAAGAAGGTTCGTAAACAAGGGATTCGGCTCTAAGGTTCGTTGTTTATTGTCCATTGTTCATAGTTTATTGTCCATCGTTTGAGGTATGAATATGTGGCACATTGTTTCCATTCTATTTGGGGCGATGGTGGGGAGTTTTTTGAATGTATGTATTTACAGGCTCCCGAAAGAGGAGTCTATTGTGAGACCGGGATCTCACTGTCCCAAATGCAAGACTCCGATTCAATTTTATGATAATATTCCACTGCTTAGTTACCTTTTGCTGGGGGGGAAATGCAGGCATTGTAAAGCTCCAATCTCTATTCAATATCCGATCGTGGAGACCATCACCGCCTTAAGCTCCTTCTTCTTGTTCATTACATTTGGGGTCTCCCTGAGCTTTATTTACTATTTTTTGTTTGTAGCGGCCCTCATCATCATCACGGTCATCGATCTGTATTATCAGACCATTCCGGATGTGATCAGTGTTCCTGGCATCGTTATAGGACTCCTGGGGTCTCTGATTATCCTCCAGATTACCTTCTGGGCTTCTTTGATCGGTATAATTTCAGGGGGAGGAAGCCTCTTTCTGGTAGCCACGGTCTACCAGTGGCTCTTCAAAAGGGAGGGGATGGGAGGCGGAGATGTGAAACTGCTGGCCATGATCGGCGCTTTTTTAGGCTGGAAGGCGGTGATCCTGACGATTCTTTTGAGTTCATTCATCGGATCGATCATCGGTATCGCCGTCATGTTAATCAAAGGGAAAGATTTTAAATACGCTATACCCTTTGGACCCTTCCTCGCTCTGGGGGCTGTGATTTCACTTTTTTGGGGGGAGCAGTTGATCGATTGGTATCTTCATATAAACAGGTGAACTATTGTAAAGGTCGAGGTTAAGGTTACGAAACCCGGGACAACGAAATTCTGGAATAATGGAAGATTGGAATGATGGAATGTTGAACAAAACCAAGAAAAATAACTTTTTTCTAACCCATTATTAATGGAATCGTAAAAAGTCGTCATTCCCGTGAAAACGGGAATCCAGGAAATTCTAACTATATGAAAATACTGGATTCCTGCTTCCGCAGGAATGACAAAAATCTCCTTTTCAGACTTTTTACGAGATCATCATTATTCCATCTTTCCAATGGTTTTGGTTCATCGTTCATTGTCCCTAAACGATACGGGCCTAGTTACCATAACCTTTACCGTAACCTAAAACAACGGATATGAAAAAACCATCCTGGCTTTTTAAACGATTGAATCTAACCCTCAGGACGGAGATCATCATTAACATCTCCCTTCTGATGTTGGTCGCCATATTTCTGATTGGATTTACCACCTCCAGAGCCAATGAGAAAAGTATCATTCAAGCGAAGATCAGAAATTGCGAAGGCATGGTTCAGGATTTTCAGACGATCGTCGACTTTATCCTCCGGGAGAAGGGGGAATTGAGTTTGAATCCTTCCTCCCTGAGAAAGGAGATTCAAGATTTCATCCAGATTTACGGGAAAGAGCGAAGTATCTACCATTTAGTGGTGACCGACCAGGAACGGAGGGTCATCGCCAGCCAGCATCCGGAATGGATCGATAAGAATTATGATCGTTCCTTGCTGAAATATGCCATGGAGGCAGGGAGCATTCATACAGAGATTGAAAAAGAGGGGGGTCTCCTGGCAACGGATTATAAAAAACTGGTTATAGCCTCTCCTTTATGGATAAGGGGAAAGATGGTGGGTGGCATTCTGATGGAAGTGCCCATCGGAGACGTGATGAGGCGATTATTAGATTATCAGAAGATGTTTTTAATTTTAATCATCCTGGACTCTATCGTTCTGGTCGTGTTCGGAAGTTTCCTGCTTTCGAGAGTGCTTGTCAGACCCCTGAAAGATCTGGTCCGTCTGACACAGAAAATCAGTGAAGGGGATTTCAATCAAACCATTGAGGTGACCTCAACGAATGAGATCGGGCAACTGATCACTTCATTTAACAGGATGATCGAACGGTTAAAAGAAAACCAGGAAAATATCAAAATGCATCTGGAATCTCTTGAGTTGGCCAATAAGAAGTTAAAACAGGCCCAGGAAGAGTTGATCCGGACCGAGAAACTGGCATCGATTGGAAAGTTTGCCGCAGGGGTCGCTCATGAAGTCGGCAATCCATTGGGGTCTATTCTCGGCTACACAAGTATTTTAGCCCGGGAGGAGACGACCCGGGAGGAAAACCAGGATTATTTAAAAAGGATTGAGAAGGAGATCGAAAGGATTAATCGAATTGTTAAGGAACTGCTCAATTTTGCGAGGCCCTCCAGATTAGAAATTCATGAGGTGGAAATCAATAGAGTGATTGAAGATACCCTTTCGTTGCTCTCCTACCAGAAAAGCTTTAAAAATATTGAAACCCGTCTGGCTCTTCGAACCGATCTGCCCATGATCAAAGGCAATGAATCGCAACTTTCCCAGGTTTTTCTCAATATCATCCTGAATGCGATCGATGCCATGCCTGATGGAGGAGTATTGGGAATTGAGACGGAAGATTATGTCCTTGGAAGCAAAAGGAGAGATGATCTTGAGCATCCCTATTTTCCAAGGCGAAAGAATGACCCTCTGGAGACCGATTATTCACACCTGCGAAGCCCCAACCCCTTCTCTGTTCTTTTTACAAAATTTGCGAGGGGCGATCGATTGATCAAAGTTAAAATATCGGATACGGGGATAGGGATTCAAAAGGAGGATCTGGAAAAAATATTTGATCCTTTCTTTACGACGAAGGATCCCGATAAGGGCACAGGACTTGGATTATCGATCTCACTCCGGATTATTGAATCTTTTGGAGGAGAGGTCAAGGTGAGGAGCGAAGAAGGAAAGGGATCCGCTTTTGAAATATACTTTCCTGTAGCATAGAATATATAAGTCCGCGAAAAGGTTAGGGTGACGAAGCCCGTATCGAAGTTCGGTAACGGTTACGGCTAAAGATTTAAAGACGTCAAACGTAGCCTTTTAATAACGATAC
>DYHU01000273.1 GCA_020724025.1 Syntrophorhabdus sp.
AAACCGTCGCCTTCCCCAAGTTTCTCGCGATGACTCCATCCAGAAGATCGAAAAGCCCTGAGAGGATAATGGACAAACCGGCCAGGAGCCAGAATCCTTTCAGGATGAGGAAGGAAGCGGCCAGTGTGGAGAAGAATCCAAGCAGGGTGAATAGATTGGGATTTCCCTTTTCTCCGAAGATCTTTTTGAAGGTGTAATAGAGATAGGGATCGAGTCGATGTCCGAGTTTGTCGCTGAGCATAATGTGGCAATGAGATTAACATTTTTTATGGAAAAGTCAATTGAAGCGTGTTATACTTCCGCCCAAGACTTCAAGTGATTAGCCTTCAATGGAGGAGGGGCCTATGTCATCCCATCCCATTTCTCAAACAGAATTCAAAACCCTGACCCTGAAAGGGAGGGGAAAAGTCAGAGATATCTATGATCTCGGAGACAGGCTTCTGATCGTTGCCACCGACCGGATCTCCGCCTTCGATGTAGTCATGCCCAATCCCATTACGGATAAGGGGAGGGTCCTGACCCAGCTTTCCAGGTTCTGGTTCGATCTGACCCGGGAGATTATTTCCAATCATGTCATCTCAACGAAAGTGGAAGAATACCCTCAGGAGTGCCGGCCCTATCAGGAGGAACTCAGGGACCGGGCCATGCTGGTCCTCAAGACCGATCCGCTTCCCGTCGAATGTGTGGTGAGAGGGTATCTTGCGGGATCAGGATGGGAAGAATATCAGAAGACCGGAGCAGTTTGTGGCATTCCGCTCCCAAAAGGGTTGGTGGAGTCCTCAAAACTGGAGGAGCCTATCTTTACTCCCTCCACCAAAGCAGAGCAGGGCCTCCACGACGAAAACATCTCTTTTGAAAAGATGGAGGAGATCGTCGGAAAAGACCTGGCACGGCAATTGAAATCCACCTCCCTTGATGTCTATAAGAAAGCTAGAGATTTTGCAGAGCAGAGGGGGATTCTGATTGCGGATACCAAGATGGAGTTCGGAATCAAAGACGGAAAGCTGATCCTGATCGACGAACTTCTCACACCGGATTCCTCCCGGTTCTGGCCAAAAGATGGTTACAGGCCAGGAGGGTCCCAGAAAAGTTTTGACAAGCAGTTCTTAAGAGATTACCTCCTCTCCATAAAATGGAATAAGACGCCTCCAGCTCCCCAGTTGCCCGAGGAGATCATTCAGAAGACGAGAGAGAAATATTTGGAAGCCTACGAGAGACTGGTGGAAAAGCCCCTTTAGGATTCATACCCTAATTGAGCGAAAAATATGCCGCTCTTTCAAATCAACGAATTCGGCCTTAAAGCCCAGTCGCCCGATTTGTCTCGTCATTCATTTAAATACACGATTTCTTATCTCATCTCCTTCCCCCTTACGATGGGGGAAGGTTGGGATGGGGGTGAACATCATGGATCTCCCCCCCACCTTAATCCTCCCCCTCCGTGGGGGGAGGAAGTTATTTTTTTGACTCAATTGGGGTCATACATAACGCTTTATGAATTGACGGATGGTTTTAAAGTTATAAAGGTTGACAGGGGTGAAAGGGAAGGGGTATGATTTATAGTGGTTGAAAGAAATGGATGAAATCCTCTACTACGAAACTCCCAATTTGGATCAGCTCTTTGAGGTTTCTTAATATCCGTTTCGGTTTCTTTTGCGAGAGTTCCTTCCTGGTGTGAAATCCTGTTGGAAGGGCATAGACATCAACCCCTGCCTCTTTTCCCGTCTCAATATCGGTGAGGGTATCTCCCACAAAAACTACCTCCTCCGGTGGAAGTCCCATCTCCCTTAAGGCAGTATGAATCATATCCGGAAAAGGCTTGTTCCGGGGGACATCTCCGGCGCCGATCACCGATTTGAAATAGGAAGACACCTTGAGATGGTTAAGCGCTTCCCTTGAGAAACGGCCGAATTTATTGGAAGCCACTCCAAGAATCACCTCCCGGTTGTGGAGCGTCTCAAGGACCTCCTTCGCACCATCGAGAAAATAGGTATGATGGAGATAGACCTCCCCATACTTCTTTCGCATGACAGGGATATTTCTTTGAGCCTCCTCGGGCGTGAAGAACTGATGGAGCGTCGATTCCAGATCGGCTTTCAGATAGTGATTAAGTTCGTTGTATGGAAAGATCTCTCTTCCGGATTGTTGAAAAACCTCCTTCAGTCCCAAATAGATCGCCTCATAGGCCTCGATGAGCGTCCCGTCGAGATCGAAGATGATTCCGCGGATCTGTTTTTTCAAGTCTCCGAGGATGTCATAGAAGTTCTGAAAGAAATGGCAGGTGATGTCCTGATCGATGCAGTAAGGGTAGAGGGAATCCTTCGCAAAGACGAAATCCGATTCACGGGCCGCACACCTGTCGGAGAAACCATTTCCGACGAAGAAGATCCTCTCGTAATCTTTACGGTGGGTTTGAACGATCCGCTTCTTACAGGTGCCGCAAAGACCGCACTCCTCGCTGACATGGGGAAAGGAGATGTCCATCCCTCCATCTCTCAGAAAATGGGTGGTGTTTGCATAGAAAGGAATTTCAGAGAGGTGATGGGTTTCGAGGATGGTCCGGATATAGAAATCGAGACCGTCACTGACAATCTTTACATCGATATCATTCTCACGGCAATACTGATAGAAAGATTTGAAGTGGGGATCGATATGCGAATGCTCCCGGATGAAACGGAAAACACTCTCTTTATCCCCCTTGAGAATTCTGGCGATACGGCAATAGGCCTCCCTCGACCCGATCTTGCCTTCGCAAAAATCCCGGTCAATCGCCTTCCAATCTCCAGAGCTAAACCGATTGAGCAGGACATAACCCATATCCCGGAGGCTGATTGTTCCATCAAAGTCACAGAGAATGAGTTTCTTCATAAAATAGGATTCTTGGGTTTAAGGGGGCAAGTAGCGGGGCCTTTATATTATCATCCCATGTCCTGAATTCAAATCGGTCATTTCATGTCTCAATTCGCATTCTCTCCGAGCCAGAAAGCTCTCTGAGCCGGAGGCCGAAATCCGAAATCCGCAATCCAAATTCAGATTAGTCGTCCCAGCCGATCAGCCTCCTTTTGCCAACCGGCAGTTTAAACTTCTCCTTCAATCGCCTGGCGACGAGATCCGGGACCAGCCCTTCCACCGTTCCGCCCAGTTTGGCCACCTCTTTGATCGTCCGGGAGGAGACGAAGAAGTAATCCTTGCTGGTCATCATAAAGAGAGTATCCAGATGGGTGCTGAGGCTCCGGTTCATGGAGGCCATATGAAATTCATATTCGAAATCAGAAGTCGCCCGAAGTCCTCTCAAAAGCACTCTGGCATTGGTTTTTTCGACATAAGTGACGAGAAGACCCTTAAAACTATCGACGATGACATGGGGGCTCTCTTTAAAGATGGCCTTTGCCATCTCCACCCGTTCTTCCACCGTGAAGAGAGGTTTTTTTTCCACATCGTGGGCGATGGCGAGGATTACTTTATCAAAAATTTCGAGGGCCCTCTCCACGATATCGATATGACCGTAGGTGAGGGGATCAAAAGACCCGGGGTAGATAGCTACTTTTCCCATATTCCTCTTTTCTCCTTTCATCTTTTCATTCATCTCGTCTCACCTCTTCCGTCCCTTCGACCGCCTGCAAGAAAGAGACCATGGTATCTCCCATCCTTCTCTGATGGGTGAGGTCCCACCCTTCCATCTTTTCAGGAAGGGGTTCCCTGCGGCTATGTTCGATCACCAGGACCGAGCTGTCATGGTAAATTCGACACAGGTTGAGTTTAACCAGAGTTTTTTGAACGAGTTCCTTTTCATAGGGGGGATCCATGAAGATCAGGTCGAAGGTTTCTCCTCTTCTTTCGAGAATCCCGATCGCCCGGTTCACTTCTTTTGGAATGATTTCATACTGTTCTTTGAAACCGCATTGAAGGAGGTTTCTCTGGATGACTCTTAGGGCTTCTCTCCCTTTTTCAACAAAGAGAACTCTCCTGGCTCCCCGGCTCAGGGCCTCTATCCCCAGATTCCCAGTGCCGGCAAAGAGGTCAAGAACAGTCCTTCCTTCTATCTTCCTTCCAAGGATGTTGAAAATCGACTCCTTGACACGGTCAGAGGTAGGACGAAGGGTGTGTCCCCTGGGGGTCAACAATCTCCTGCCTCTTGATGTTCCGCTTATGATCCGCATCTTTTAATTAAATTCCAAATCTCAAATCCCAATCCCGCCAGGGCGGGACCAAATAAGTTCAAAACTCCAATTAGAAATGACCGAAATGGACCTCATCCTTCCCCTCTCCCCATCGGGGAGAGGGATGGGGTGAGGGGATTAAAATTTCGTTCATTGGAATTTATCTGTGATTTGGTGCTTGGAATTTGGAGCTTATTCTAAGTTTCTCTACCCTTTTTTCCATATTTTGGTGGTGTGTTCCCTGCCAGTAGATTCTTCCGCATTTCGGACACCGGTAAAAATCTCTCTGTTGAGAGAAGATGAAATCCGGGACTTTTCCTTCTGCCTCGCCTCGTGGGATCTCATCAATCCGCTCATTACAGAGGAGGCATCTGGTGAAAAGATTTTCCTCGTCGAGGGGAAGGTGCCCCTTTTGAACGACCTCTTTCAACTGGCGGGAAGGGTTGTCCTCTGTGATGGTGATGATACGGTCTTGTGGTCTCCTTAGAACCAGTTTCGTATTCCGGGTCAGAATGATTCGATCTTCCTGACGGGCCAGATGGATGAGTCGATGAATATCTTCACCCTGGTAATAGAGAGTATCGTAACCTAACATCCTCAACCCCTTGGCCAGTTTCCCCAGCATGCGATCCACCATGAACTTCATCGCTCTTCTCCCTCCTGCCCAACCCCCCTTAATAAACTGATCCTTACCCATAAGTGGGGGCGCTGGACACAAGGGTTAAGTTTAATG
>DYHU01000274.1 GCA_020724025.1 Syntrophorhabdus sp.
TCAAACTTCTTTAATAGGATGGCGCTGTTGACCCCTCCGAAGCCGGCGGAGATGGAGAGTCCTATCCTCACATCCTTCTTCCGGGCTTCATTGGGAACATAGTCCAGGTCGCATTCCGGGTCCGGAAATTCATAATTGAGGGTGGGATGAATCATTCCCTTTTCAATGCTTAAAAGGACCGCGATCGCTTCTGCTCCTCCTGCCGCTCCCATCAGATGGCCGGTGATCGATTTGGTGGAACTGATGGGAATATCATAGGCCTTCTTCCCGAAAACATCCTTGATCATCCTCGTTTCCACCTTATCGTTGAGCGGAGTGGAGGTGCCATGGGGGTTGATGTAATCGACTTCTTCAGGAGAGATCCCGGCGATCCAAAGAGCATCCCGTACCGCTTTGCCCAATGCCTTTCCGTCCGGGTCAGGCTCGGTGAGATGAAAGGCGTCCGCCGTCATCCCGATTCCAACCACCTCTCCGTAGATATGAGCCTCTCTGCGCCTGGCATGCTCCAGCTCTTCAAAGACCAGAACTCCTGCTCCTTCGGCCATGACAAAACCATCTCTTTCGCGATCAAAAGGCCGGCAGGCCCGTTGGGGGTCATCATTTCTGGTGGACATTGCCCTCAGCACATCGAACCCCCCAAAGACATAAGGGGTGAGACAGGCATCCGACCCACCGGTCACCATCACATCTTCCATGCCCCTCTGGATCTGAAGAAAGCTATTGCCCATGGCATGGGTTGCTGAAGCACATGCGGTTGAGAGGGCAAATGAAATTCCCCGGATTGTAAAATACTGGGCGACATGGGAGGTAATGGCGCTCAGGTAAATATTGGGCAGGGCGAAAGGGGAAATTCCCCTCGTACCTCTTGATAGAAAACGCTCATGATAATGTTCCAATATCTCCATGGATTCCACGCTCACTCCAAGGATCACTCCAATGCGGAAGGGATCGATCCCTCTCAGATGATATTCACTTTTTTGCTCATGAGGGTTTTTCGTCCCAGCTTCATTTCTTTCAAACTGAATGCCTGCATCCTCCAGGGCAAGTTTTGTGGCGGCAACAGCAAACTGAGAGGTTCTTCCGAAATATTTCGAATGTTTCGATCTCTCTACATAATGGCTGAGATCGAACCCCTCGATAGGCGATCCGATCCGGCACCGGTACTGACTCATATCGCGATTCGGAAACTCAATTCGTTTGAAGGATGACTTCCCTTGGATCAGACTCTCCCAGTAGGCATCTCTCCCAATTCCCACCGGTGTGACAGGTCCTACCCCGGTGACGACCACACGCTTCTGGTAATTTCTCAAAATCCATCTCCTTTCGAGAATGTGTGGTTATTCTTATCGTTTGGCCTTTCTTTTGTCAAGCCAATAGTAGGGAACGGTTTAAAACCGTTCCCTATGGTTTTAAACCGTTCCCTACTGAAGAGGGAGGCGCCCCCCTCTGACGCCACCTATTATTGAGAGATTATGATTTGTTATTTAAAAAGATGTTATTTAAAAAGATTGACAACCACCGGATTTGGAAATATAAAATTGGATTAAACCCCTTGAAACTTTATGGGGTCTCGAGGGACAAAGGATGAGTTCCTATCTGAACCGGATCTTCCTTTTTCTGCTTCTTCTCTCCTTTCCAGCGGCTTGCCTTCCAGGCAAGAAGCTGACCGTCGGTGCTGCCGCAACATTATTGGAAGAGGTGGCCAAATCTTCTTATAAACAATCTGACCTGAGAGTGATCCGGGAGGGAATGCCGGCCTATCTGATGTTGATGGATGGCATGATCGAGGCCTGGCCCGGTAACGAACGATTACTTGTCGCGGCTGCCCAGGGGTATTCTTCCTTCGCCTCCATTCTTACGGAGGATGAGGACTATGCCAAACAGCTCTACAGAAGGGCAAAAGAATACGCCCTGAGGTCTCTGGAGAAGAGGGGATTCAAAGACCCTCTCAAAAGGCCCTTTGACGATTTCAAGGAAGGACTCAAAGGCCTCGGAAAGCAAGATGTCCCCTATCTCTTCTGGGCGGCAACCTGCTGGGGAAGCTGGATTAGTCTCAATCTGGACTGCATGGAAGCCATGGCAGAGCTTCCAAGGGTGGAATCGTTGATGTGGAGGATTCTCGAACTCGATGAGGGTTTTTACTACGGTGGCTCCCATCTCTTTATGGGAATCTGGTTTGCCTCCAGGCCCAGAACCTTTGGCGGGGACCTCAAAAAGTCCCGGGAACATTTTTTGAAGGCCCTCGATTTCGGGAAGGGAAAATTTCTGATGGCCCATGTCTATTACGCAGAACATTATGCCCGAAGGGCTCAAGACCGGGATCTTTTCACCTCCACCCTCCAAAAAGTTCTCGAGACGCCGGTGGATGTCCTCCCGGAGTTGACCCTTCTTAATGCCGTGGCCCAGAAGAGAGCAAAAGAACTCCTCAACCGGGTGGAAGAATTTTTTGAATAGGGGAGACCGTATGAAAAGAAGGGGTATCTTGAAGATTTCAGGACTCGGCCTGTTGGGATTGCTTCTCCTCATCCAACCGGTCTTCGGCGCAGAAAAGGCCTTGATGATCAAAATAGGGACCCTGGCTCCGGAAGGAAGCTCATGGATAAAGACTCTCAATTCATTAAACGCCGAAATCATGAAAAAGACGGAGAACCGGATCCAGTTTAAAATCTATCATACCGGCGTTCTGGGAGACGAAATGGACATGCTCCGGAAGATGCGGATCGGTCAGATCCACGGTGCGGCGATCACTGCGGGGGGGCTCTCCCCTCTCTTCAAAGATATTGAAGTCTTTCAAGTCCCTTTTCTCTTCCAGACCTATGAAGAGGCCGATTACGTCCTGACAAAGATGGATGCCTTCTTCAGGAAGGGTTTTGAGGACAATGGGCACACTATCCTTGGATGGTCCGAAGCAGGATTCGTTTACCTTATGTCCAACTCTCCCGTCTCCAGTGTGGCTGACCTCAAAAAGGCAAAGGTCTGGATCTGGGAAGAATCGCCTACGTCCAAAGCCATCTTTGACGAAGCCGGGGTCTCCACCATCCCGCTCTCCGTTCCCGATGTTCTGGTGGGCCTTCAAACCGGATTGGTGGACGTCGTCTACGCCCCTCCGACAGGGGCCATTTCCCTCCAATGGTTTACAAAGATAAAATACATTTCGGACGTCCCCCTGTCCTACCTGATCGGAGCAGTGGTGGTCAATAAAGAGACCTTCAGGCGAATCCCTCCTGCTTATCAAACCATACTTCTTGAAAGTTTCAACCAACACCTCCTCCAGTTGAAGGCCGTGACCCGGAACGAAAACCGTGACGCCATCAAGGTGATGATGAAACACGGAGTCAAGGTCATTACTCCGTCTCAGGATCAAATTGAGGAATTCAAAAAACTCTCGGATAGGGCGATTGATAAAGTGGGCGGACAATCTTTCTCCAAAAAGGTGCTGAACGAAGTAAAAATTCACCTCGAAACCTATCGCAGGGGAAGAAGATGATGAGTCTCTGGGAACGGATGGATGGCATCCTTGACCGGGTGGAATACGCTCTTCTCATCATCCTCCTCGGTCTCATGATTTTGATCGCTTTTTTGCAGATCGTTCTCAGGAATGTCTTTGCCACGGGTCTCGCCTGGGGAGACCCGCTGGTCAGGAATCTGGTCCTCTGGGTAGGTTTTATCGGCGCCGCCTTGGCTACGAGAGAGGGGAAACACATCAACATTGATGTCCTTTCTCGATGGATGCCCGGGCGGGGAAAGACTGTTTCCGATATCCTCACCCGCCTGTTTTCTTTTTTTGTCTGCGGCCTTCTCTGCTTTGCCGCCTTGAAATTCGTAAGGAACGAAGCCCTGATGGGTCAGACTACTTTTCTGGGAATTCCCGGATGGATCCCACAGATCATCCTTCCCATAACTTTTGGGGTAATGGCTTTCCGGTTTGGTCTTCAAGCCTTGAAGAAACTTTCCCAAATCATGAAGAGGGACTCCATTCCTAACCAGGAAGGAGAAAAATGACCCTTCTGCTGATCATCGCCATCCTCCTCTTTATGCTCTTCGGAGCGCCCATCTTCGCCGTCATCTCCGGCCTGGCCCTCTTTTTGTTATTCTCCAGCCAGATCGATTCCTCAGCCATGATCATTGAGATGTATCGGATGGCCACCACTCCCATCCTCGTCGCCATTCCCCTCTTCACCTTTGCCGGATATCTCCTTTCGGAAAGCGGGGCCCCAAAAAGGTTGATCAGACTTTCGGATGCCATCATAGGGTGGTTGCCAGGCGGGCTATCGATCATTGCCCTTCTCGCCTGCGCCATTTTTACTGCCCTGACCGGCGCGACAGGGCTCACGATCATCGCCTTAGGAGGCATCCTCTTTCCTGCGATGGTACAGGGGAGATACCCAGAAAGGTTCTCCCTTGGTCTATTGACCACTTCAGGCACATTAGGGTTGCTCTTTCCACCAAGCCTCCCCCTGATTATCTATGCGATAGTGGCGAAGGTGGGGATTGATCAACTCTTTCTCGCAGGCATTCTGCCTGGCGTCCTTCTGGTAGTTCTGCTCTCCGCATTTAGCGTTCAGAAAGCCGTCTTTTCCGAAATCCCTCGAACCAAGTTCAATCTATCCGAGGTGTTTAAGGCCCTTCATGAGATGATTTGGGAACTCCCCCTCCCTGTCGTCGTCTTGGGCGGAATCTACAGTGGATATTTTGTTGTTAGTGAGGCCGCCGCCATTACAGCGACCTATGTCCTCCTGATCGAAGTGGTCATCTACCGGGATATTAAATGGAAGGAACTTCCTCAGATCATGAGAAAGAGCATGGTGTTAGTTGGGGGAATTTTGATCATTCTGGGCGCCGCCCTCGGCCTAACCAATTATC
>DYHU01000275.1 GCA_020724025.1 Syntrophorhabdus sp.
GGAGAAAGTCGGGGACGGACCCGCCGCTGTAGTCCCGATCCCGAAATTTATTCGGGATAAGTGCCTTAACAACAGAAGCCACTGTTTCGCCCAAGGCGGAATGGGAAGGCGAGTTAAGGTCGGGAGAGTCAGAAAACCTGCCTGGGTATTCTTCGCTAAAAGGTCTTCGAGGATAAGACTGTGAAGGGTGCATGCGGGTAAAATCCCCGGTCTTCCGATGCGAAGGCTGGGGATTTTTTTTGAACCCTTCCTTCGGCCCTGAACCCAACGTGGTTCAGGGCCCACAGTGAACTCCAAAGAGTTCACACAAACTATTTCTGGACCCTATTTATGGGTCGAGGAGGTGTTCTATGAAATGTTTTGTTCTACTCATCACTTTATTCATGCTTCTCATTTCGATCCCTCTCTCACTCTCCGCACAGGAGAAGGAAGTCACTCTCGAAAAGGTCGTCGTCACCGCCACCAGGGTTGAAACCCCTATTGGAGAAGTTGCCAGTTCGATTACGTTCATCTCATCTCAGGAGATTGAAAGAAAGCAGAAGGCCACGGTTCTGGAAGTCCTCAAAGGTTTACCAGGATTAGATGTTGTCCAGAACGGAGGAGTTGGAGGGACAACATCAATCTTTATCAGGGGGGCCAATTCAGAACATACCCTGGTGATGATCGATGGTGTGGAGGTGAATGACCCCATCTCCCCGGGACGTTCTTATGATTTTGCCCATTTGACAGTGGACAATATTGAACGGATTGAAATCCTTCGGGGGCCCCAGAGCACCCTTTATGGTTCCGATGCGATCGGTGGGGTGATTCATATCATTACCAAAAAAGGGGAAGGAAAACCAAAATTCAACTTCTCTGCTGAAGGGGGGAGTTTTACGACATTTCGGGAAACTGCAGGAGTCAGCGGAGGAAATAAATGGGTCAAATACTCCCTGGGCCTTTCTCGATTAGATACTGATGGAATCTCTGCTGCAGGTAAAAAGTATGGAAATTACGAAAGGGATGGTTACAAAAATACTTCCCTCTCCTCAAGACTTGGGTTCACCCCTATGGAGAACTTCAATGTGGATTTCTTCCTCCGTTATATCAATGCTGAGTCCGAGCTCGATAATTTCGGTGGTGTTGGAGGGGACGACCCCAACCATATCCAACGATCTAAACAATTCTTTTTCAAGACTCAAGCCGGACTTTCCCTCTTTGACCGGGTCTGGACTCAAAAATTGGGTTTTGGCATTAATGATCACTACAGGGATATTAAGAACAAAAAGGACCCTCAACATCCTTTCGATTTTGAGAAGGGTTATTATGATGGCCAACTGTTTAAATTGGATTGGCAGCATCATCTCCGGATCCACAAAACCAACGCCCTTACTTTTGGATTTGAATATGAGGAAGAGGAAGGAAAGTCGAAATACTACTGGGAAAGCCTATGGGGGCCAGGGCAGAGTATCTTCCCTAAAAAAACTGCTGATATCAAGGGTTATTATATCCAAGATGAGATTAAACTCTGGGATCGACTCTTTGCAACTTTAGGGATCCGTATTGATGATCATAGCCGGTTCGGTACAGAGACCACCTATCGAATTGCCCCTGCCTACCTTGTTAAAGAGACCAATACGAAGATTAAAGGAACCTTCGGGACTGGATTCAAGGCACCTTCTTTATATCAGTTATTTGCACCTGCCACTTTATGGGGACCCATCGGCAATAAAAATCTTAAACCAGAGAAGAGCAAGGGATGGGATTTTGGAGTCGAACAAGAACTCCTAAAGAAAAGGGTGGTCTTGGGAGCCACTTACTTCAGGAACGATTTTAAGGATCTTATACAATTTGATTGGGGACAAGGGTATGTCAATATCGCTAAAGCTAAAACCGAAGGGGTCGAGTTGTTTGCCTCGGCAAAACCCATTGATGATTTAACATTACGGATCAATTATACCTATACAGATACCCAGGATAAAACAACTGACGAAGCTCTTATAAGAAGGCCCAAAAACAAGATCGGTTTCGATCTCAATTACCGTTTTCTTAATAATGGAAATGTAAACCTTGGAGTAGTCTATGTGGGGAAAAGGGATGATTTGGATTTTTCTACATCACCATCCAGAAGGGTAAAACTGGATCAATATGCATTGGTGAACCTGGCAGTTTCTTACGACATCACCAAAAATTTTCAATTATTTGGTCGTGTCGAAAATCTTTTAGATAAAGAATACGAAGAAGCAAAAGGTTTTGGGACACCCGGCCTCTCTTTCTTTGGGGGAATGAAACTGAGTTTTTAATGGGCGAGGGTAATTTGAAAAACTATCCGGCTTTAACAAAATCTTATAAAAGGATGTTTCCATTTAAATTGGGTACGACCTCTTATATCTACCCGGATCATATTGTCCCAAATGTGGCTAAGCTCGCCCCATTTTTTGACGAGATCGAATTGGTCCTTTTTGAGAGCGAGGGGCAGAATAATCTTCCCGATGATGTCGAAGTCAACGGTCTGATGAACCTCTCCCTTCACCAGGATGTGAATTTTAATGTCCATCTTCCCATAGATATATTTCTTGGCGATGAAAGCGAGGGAACCCGATCCAAAGGGATTTCCGCGGTAAAAAAGGTGATCCATAAGACTCGCTGCCTCAATCCTTCGACTTACACCCTCCATCTCGATCTTCGTGATAGAAATGGCCGGGATGAAACGGATGTCCAAAAATGGCGGAGCCTGATCATCCGGAGCCTTGATGAGATAGTAAAGGACGGGATTGATCCAAACCGTATCTCCATCGAAACCCTCCGGTATCCCTTCGAGTGGGTTGAAGACATCGTAAAGGATTTTGGATTCTCCGTCTGCCTTGATCTCGGCCATATCCTACTATACGGACAGGATTTGCAACGCTATATGGAAAAATATCTTCCCCAATCTTCCATTGTCCACATTCACGGCTTTCAAAACGGGAATGACCATCTTGGCATTGACAAGCTGGATGGGAAAACAGTTGACCTCATCCTCTCGCATCTTCAAAATTATACGGGAGTCCTCTCCATCGAGGTTTTTTCATTAAATGATTTGAAAAATTCCTTAAAGATCCTGGAGGAAAGATGGACCAAACGAAAGTGATCCTCATTACCGGAGGATGCCGGAGCGGCAAAAGCCGTTTTGCTCTGGATTATGCCAACCGCCATTTTACTAAAAAAATGTATTTGGCCACCTGTGAAGTGCTTGATGAAGAGATGGCCGAGCGTGTGGAAATACATAAAAAAATGAGAGGGCCGGAATGGCGAACCGTTGAGGAACCCATAGAGGTTGTTCAAAAAATTAGGCAATATGGAAATGAGGTAGATGTCGTCCTTTTGGACTGCATCACCCTCTGGCTCTCCAATCTTCTGATGAGATGGGACGATGACGGAAGGGCGATGGAGGAAGTAGGGAAACTAATCGAGGCATTTAAGGAGAGCCAGGCATCTTTCATCCTCGTCTCCAATGAGGTGGGAATGGGAATCGTACCCGCTGATCCATTAGGCCGTCGATTCAGAGATCTCTCAGGAACGACCAATCAAAAGATAGCTGAATCGGTGGATACGGTGATCTTTATGGTTGCTGGAATTCCGGTCTTTTTGAAAGGGAAAGAGTGAAGAGCCTTCTTCGAGCCATATCATTTCTAACCATTCTTCCCGTGGGGCATCTATCCCTCTTGAACAGAAAGGAATTGGCCTCATCCATGGCCTTTTTCCCTCTGGTGGGCTTATTGATCGGTCTGCTTTTAACCCTTGGCCACTATCTCTTCTCATTCATCTTTCCCAAGCCCCTTGTCCTCTGGTTTACGATAGGACTTCTTGCCTTTATAACAAGGGGCCTCCACCTGGATGGATTTGCAGATACCATAGATGGTCTTGCCTCCGGAGGGACAAGAGAAAAGATTCTTGAAGTGATGAGGGATAGTCGAATCGGAGCCTTTGGTGTGCTGGGTCTTATTCTGCTAATCGGAGGTAAATATCTTGCTCTGAATGAAATTGCAATCCCTTCCATCCCTTCCTCTCTGATCCTGATGGCTGTATTAGGAAGAAATTCGATGGTTTTGGTCTGTTACCGGTCGCCTTATGCGCGATCCGGAGGGGGATTGGGCAAACCCTTTTCCGAAAATCTTGGTGCTCGTGAATTGGCTTTATCCGTTCTCTCCGCTTTTGGGATTTCATTACTGCTCATGGGTGTTAAGGGGATTTCGGTTCTTTTAGGAGTTGCCCTTTTCAGCCTTGGATACCGGTTCTTTTTTATAAAGAAATTGGGTGGGGTGACAGGGGATGTTCTTGGCGCAGCCAATGAATTGGCAGAACTTTTATGCCTTATCCTTCTTGTAGTTTTAAAATCTTAACTTACATAGGGGAAAATCATGGAAAAGATAAAACATACGATCGCAAATATTCAACCTCTTGACGAATCGGCCATGGCAGAGGCCAGAAGGAGGCAGGACAATCTAACGAAACCACAGGGTTCTTTGGGTCAACTTGAATCACTTTCTATTCACGTAGCAGGAATAAAAGGAACTTCGAGACCTAAAATCACCCACAAAGTCATATTCACACTGGCCGGGGATCATGGCGTCACAAGGGAAGGGGTGAGTGCCTACCCATCTGAAGTCACTCCTCAAATGGTCTACAACTTCCTCCGGGGAGGTGCAGGAATCAATGTCCTCGCCCGTCATGTAGGGACCAGGGTTGTGGTGGCAGACCTTGGAGTTGCATCAGTTCTTGAACGACATCCTGATCTGAAAGATAAGAAGGTGGCCATGGGTACTCAGAATATGGCCAAGGGACCTGCCATGAG
>DYHU01000276.1 GCA_020724025.1 Syntrophorhabdus sp.
ACAGGCGCTAATGCTCAAACAGTTGCTCTTGGTGGAAATCGTAATATACAAAACCTCACTCTAAATAAAACTTCTAATCAAACTGTAACATTTAGTGGTGGTAATATTACGTTAAATGCTGCGACAGGTGTTCCAACAGTTGCGGGTACCTTAACGTTAACTCGCGGTGTATTAGTAGTTGGAAACATTACTCCTGGCAACCCTGCATTGCTTACACTTCAATTAACTACCAATGTGGCAGGTGTTATAACTAATTTAGGTTATGTCCGTAATCCTGCTCAGGCGACTGATTTAGCCCACGTTCTTGGTAGATTGGGAGTTGCTTTACCAGTTGGTACTACCGGTCGTTCAGAATGGCCAGTTGGCTCTGCAACATTGTATCGTCCGGCAGCTATTACGTTCTTAACAGGTAATGCAACAATTGCTCCGACAACTATAATTGTTGAGCATGTTGACGGAACTCCGGCTGGTGTAGTTAACTTCCCGATTAACGGTGGAACTAAGTTCAACGCCCCATCACAAACTAACTGGCTTGGCGGTAAAGGACCGTATGCATGGAAGATTCAAGCAACTACAAGCCTTGGTGCTTCGCAATTATTTGACCTTGAATTACAAGGTACAAATATTAATAGATATTTTGAGACAGTTAATGATTTAAGAATTATTAGAAGATTCGATGGTGATATAAACGTGAACGGTTGGTTCGGTCAAGGCAACATGGCAAATTACAGCAATATAATGCAGGCTAATGTGCCGACACCTGGAGATACTTTAATTACAGTACGTAATGTTAATTCACAAGGTGGTATAGTTACTCAAGCCGCCTTCTTTACGTTTGGTATTCCTTCACAACGTCCGATCTTTACTGCTACTATGCCAGATGCCGTAGTGAATGAAGGTGTTGCTGTGACGCCATTTACTTATCAAGCAACCGATCCAGATGCAGTACCTTCAACTATAGTGTACAGTTTAGTATCACCAACACCAACAACTGGTGTTGTTGCACCTACAATTAATTCAAGTACAGGTGTATTTAACTGGACACCAGATTTCACACAAGGTACGCAAACTTATACAGTAAGAGTACGTGCTGCAAAGCAAACTGATCCGACAAGCTATATTGAAGACGACGCTTTAGTTACTGTTAACAACGTTAACAGAGCTCCAAGCTTCACGGCTCCAATACCTGGCAATCAATCAGTTGCTCATGGTAGCCTCTTAACAATGAACTATACTGCAACCGATCTAGATGCTGGTGACGCTCTAACATTTACACTTGGTGTTGGTGCACCTGCTGGTGTTACAATAGCTTCTACTGGCGCTACATCAGCTAGAGTAAGCTGGACACCAACATTTGCTCAAATTGGAGGCCCATATCCAATTCAGGTTATTGTTACGGATAATGGTACTCCTAATTTAGCTGCTAATACAACAGCAAACATAACCGTTACAAATGCACGTCTAAAAGGTGACGTTAATAAAGACGGCTTTGTTATTGTTGGTGATGCAACATTGATCCTGCAGCACGTTGTTGGATTAACAAATGCCCCATGGGTGCCAATAACTGGTGCCGAAAACATTTGGGCGGCAGATATTGGTCCTAACGGTGGTGCCGGTGACGGTGTGATTGGTGCATTGGATGCCGCAAGGATACTCTTCTACGTAGCACAGGAACCCGACGCTTGGCCAACATGGAAAGTTGGAGCTACGAATGGTTCTGTTGCATTCGGAGATTTGAAATCTCAACCTAATTCGGATGCAGTAACCATTCCGTTAAGAATATCTGGTGGTGCTAATGTGTTTGCAGCATCATTTACACTTAATATAGATAAGAACATAGCAAGTCTTGAAAGTATAACAAGCAATTTACCTGATGGTTGGCAATTGTTCAGCAACTTCACAGAAGCTGGTGAGCTAAATATTGCATTAGCCGGCACAAAGCCATTACCAGATGGTGACTTTGCTAACATTACTTTGAAACTTGCAAGTAAAGAATCGAAGTTGATGGTAAGTGGTTTTGGTAGTTTGAACGATGAACTGGCAGTATCGCTACAGCCGGTAAATGTTCGTCAGATTCCAGCTCAGTTTGATTTGAGTCAAAACTATCCGAACCCATTCAATCCTTCAACAACGATTAAGTATCAGTTGTCAAGCAATACCAACATTTCGTTGGTAGTCTATGATATGCTTGGCAGAAAGGTCCGAACTTTGGTTAATGAAATCCAGGATGCCGGTTATTATTCAATAACTTGGAACGGATTGAATGACAATGGTGTTGCGATAAGCTCGGGCTTGTATATCTACAGAATTGAAGCTGGTTCATACATAGCAACAAAGAAGATGAGCTTCATTAAGTAATAAGGAGTTATATCGATTGGCAGGGCGAAAGCCCTGCCGATAGATATAAAGAAATAGAAATGAAAAAAATGATTTTAATCAATAATGAAACAAAACGAGAGGTAAATAAATGCTAAATTCAAAATTAATATTTCTGAGAAATCTCGTTTTAGGAATTGCGATTCTCGTGCTAGGTGCTGGATCAGCCTTTTCTCAGGTTAACGTAACCCTCCCAAATATTAGTGGTCAAGCAGGAACAACAGGCACTATACCGGTTACTGTTGGTGATTTAACCGGCCAAAATGTGTTTTCATTCCAGTTTGACGTTTATTATAACCCAACAATCATTAATATTACAGGTGCAAGTACAGTTGGACTTGCACTAACCGGAGGAACTGATCCAACCGTTAACCCCACAAGCGGTCGGTTACGAGTCGCGTGGGCACGCGGAACACCAATTTCTGGAGCAGGGACTCTCATAAATTTGAATGTTTCTTATCTTAGTCCTGGCACATCGGCAATTACATTCGTTGATGGTGCATTAGTGAATACGTTTATGTTTAATGCCGGTAATCCTGCGGCTAACACTACTGCAGGTACTGTTACTGTTCCAAGTATTGCGGTGAGATTTGATAATGTAACAAATGTTGGAAGAAATGATACAATACTTATTCCTATTAGCACTACTGCACTAGCTGCGGGCGATAATGTTTATTCTTTGAATTTTTCAGCAACATTTAATCAGACTGTAATTCAAGTACTACCGGATCCATTTGGAGTTGTTACCACCGGTGGTTTAGGTGCTGGCGGTACAACTAGTATTAATCCAAATAATACGAATGGTACAGTCAATGTTGCTTGGGCAAGAGGTACTGCTATGACTGGCACAGGCGTAATGTTCTGGATTAGAGCAAGAGTAGTTGGCTTAGGAACAGCTACTTTGAACTTTACAGCGTTCCAGTTTAATGCAGGTACGCCAGCCGCGGGAACTTTCAGCGGTACGGTTACCTCTGTCAATAGAGCCCCAACTATAGCTGCTATTTCTGCACAGACTGTTGCTGAAAATAGTTTACTTACTTTCACAGCAGTTGGTGGTGATGTTGATGGAGATGCATTGACCTATAGCTTAACTGGTACGCCTCCAACTGGTGCATCGATCAATGCAACAACGGGCGTATTTAGTTGGACACCGAATTATAACCAAGCTGGAACTTATAATGTTACAGTAAGAGTGACGGATGCGTTAGCATTATTTGCAGAGACCACAGTTGCTATTACAGTAACAAACACAAATCGTGCACCTTCGTTAGCGGCAATCTCATCTCAAACAGTTGCAGAAAATAGTTTACTCACATTTACTGCCGTCGGTACAGACCCAGATGGAGATGCATTGACTTATACCTTAACTGGTACACCTCCTACTGGTGCAGCAATAACGACCGCAGGTGTATTTACTTGGACACCTGATTATACTCAAGCAGGTTCTTATACTGTGACAGTTCGTGCAACTGATCCAGGCGGATTATTTGCTGAAACCTCAGTGAATATTACAGTAACGAATACAAATCGTGCACCTTCGCTTGCCGCGATATCAGCTCAAACAGTTGCGGAAAATAGCACACTTACTTTTACAGCAGTTGGTACAGACCCAGATGGGGACGTATTAACTTACAGTTTAACCGGTACTCCACCGACTAGTGCATCAATAAATGCATCAACTGGAGTATTTAGTTGGACACCAACGTATGATCAGGCAGGGTCGTATAATGTTACAATTAGAGTAACAGATGCAGGTAGTTTGTTTGCAGAGACTACGGTAGCAATTACAGTTACTGGAACAAACAGAAAACCAGTCTTTGCTGCATTACCCGCACGGAGTGGTCGTGTAGGAGATGAACTTTCGTTTACAGTATCTGCTACTGACCCCGATGGAGATGCTATCACTTATAGTTATATAGGTACGCCTCCAACCGGTGCAACTTTCAATGCGACTACCCGCACATTAACATGGGTTCCAAAAAATGCACAAGTAGGCACCAATACACTGCGTTTCAAAGCACAAGATCCAGGTGGATTGTATGATAGTATGGATGTGGTTGTAAACGTAGTCCGTATTAATAGGGCACCATATTTCACGAAGCAAATGCCCGATACCTCTGCTAAAACGCATGTTGCATTCAGTTTTACGTACACAGCGTCAGATCCTGAATCAGATGCGATAAGATTCTATTTAGTGAGCAGTATAGCAGGTGCGAAAATTGATTCTGTAACCGGAGTATTTACTTGGACACCCGTAAAATCGCAGGTCGGATTGAATAACGTTGTAGTTGTTATAAGCGATGGTGAGCTGAGCACAACTTCAAGAATTTCGCAAGTGAATGTTACACTTGCAAATAATACGCCTATCTTCACTAAGGTACAACCGGATACGACAATAAAGGAAAACCAAGCTTATACGTTCCAAT
>DYHU01000277.1 GCA_020724025.1 Syntrophorhabdus sp.
CATGGAGCTCGACCATCTCTTCCTTCATCCCATAGACGACGGCTTTGGGCTGGCAATATCTGGCGCATTCGCCGCAATCGGAGCATCCGCCGCAGTTGAGGCAGCGTTTTGCATCTTCTATGGCTTCTTCCAATGTGAGACCGGGTCCGATGGGTTTCACCATATGGGGAAGGACTTCACGCTCATCCCTTTTTGTATCGGGCAAAAGGCTTTTCATCGGAGAGACCTGCCTTCCTTCGGACTCCCTCCCATGGTGAAGATCCTCCCCGCGGATAAACCGGTCGATTGAAATCGCCCCTTTTCTTCCCTGCGCCATTGATTCGACAATGGTCCCAGGCCCGGTGACCCCGTCTCCTCCTGCGAAAACACCTTTGAGATTCGTCTCAAGAGTGACAGTGTCGACCTGGATCATTTCCCTCCGGTTCCTTTTCAAACCTTTAAATGTTTTTGAAATGGTTCCGGCTCCTGTTGAACCGACGGCTAAAAAGATCGCATCATAGGTTTTTTGAAGCTCCTCAAAAGAGAGGTCCTTTCCCACCTCAGTGTTAAGACGAATCTCTATCCCCATCTTTTCAATGACCGAGAGATCCTTTTTCACGACCTCCCTGGGCAGACGATAAGATGGAAATCCATGGGTGAGGAGGCCACCCAGTTGATCCCTCGATTCGAAGAGAGTGACACGATAGCCTATCCTGCGCAGATCGAATGCGGCCGTTAATCCGGAAGGTCCTCCTCCGACAATGGCGACCTTTTGAGGTCTCTCTTCAGAAGGAGTGAAATCGAATTCCCTCTCTTCGACATGGTCGACCAGAAACCTTTTCAGGTCGCAGATGGAAACAGGACGATCCACTTCGATCCGTTTACATTCCCTTTCGCATGGATGGGCGCAGACATAGGCAAGAATTCCCGGGAAGGGAAGGGTTTCCCTCACCAGGGCAAAGGCCTCCTTCAGTTTTCCCTGGGAGATGAGGGCCACGTATCCCTGCGCATTACAATGGAGGGGACAGGTGGCTGTGCAGGGCGGGATGCCTCTGCGGTCCATGGTGTATTTGAGGGGAACGGCCTGGGGGAAGGGGATATAGATCGCCTTTCTCATTCCGAGGCCCATATCGAATTCATTGGGAAGGGTGACCGGACACTGGGGGACGCAGTCCGCACAGGCCGTACATTTCGTTACATCGACATAACGCGGTTTTTTTCTAACGGTGACCTTGAAATGTCCGGCCTTCCCTTCGATACCAATAATTTCAGAATAGGTGAGAAGGTTGATATTGGAGTGATTGGCCGTATCGACCATCTTCGGAGTGATGATGCAGGCGGAGCAATCAAGGGTGGGGAAGGTCTTGTCCAGCTGGGCCATGTGGCCGCCGATGGAAGGATCCTTCTCTACCAGATGGACTTTGAATCCCTTATCCGCGATGTCCAGGGCGGCCTGCATTCCGGCAATGCCGGCGCCGATCACTAAGGCTTCGGGAATGACTTTGGGTCGTTCTTCTTGATTCATCGATCTAATCTGTATTTGAACCTGTGTTTTGAATGCCAAATTTCAAAGTTCAAATGCCAAAGGAATTCCAAATGACTCAATCTCAAAAAAATTGAAATTTGGATTTTGGATTTCCTTTGAACTTTGGACTTTGATATTTGACATTTCTTCTACCTATTTCAGTTTCCCTATGAGCGCGGAGGCGATTGTGTTTTTCTGTATCTCCTTTGTACCTTCGTAAATCTCGGTGATCTTAGCATCCCGGTAGAAACGCTCGACTTCGTATTCCGTAATATATCCATAACCCCCGAAGATCTGGATGGCCTCATCCGCAACTTCGACAGCTACTTTCGCTGCAAACATCTTTGCCATAGAGGTCAGTTTCGGGTCGATTCTCTTCTGGTCATAGTTCCATGCGGCCTTGTAGGTCAGAAGCCTTGCCGTTTCCAGCTTGGTCGCCATATCAGCCAGTTTGTGCTGGGTGATCTGGAAATCGACCAGTTTTTTCCCGAACTGCTCCCTCTGTTTGGCATAATCGAGCGCCCGGTCAAATGCTCCCTGTCCAATGCCGAGGGCCTGGGCCGCGATCTCAACCCGGCTCTCATCGAAAAATTCAAGGACCTGATAGAACCCCTTATTCTCCTCGCCAACCAGATTCGTCAATGGAACCCGGACATCGCTGAAGGAGAGTTCGGCTGTGGAGGTCATCCGGATTCCCATCTTGGGCGTGATCTCCGTTGCGTCCAGGCCCTTTGCCCCCTTTTCAACGATGATCGTGCACTGGCCGCGGTAAGGGGGTTTGGCATGTGGATCGGTCTGGCAGAGGACGATGAAGAAGTCGGCAAGCGTTCCATTGGTGATGAAGGTCTTGGTCCCGTTGATCACAAAAGAGTCGCCCTGCCTCAACGCTGTGGTGGCCATCGATGTGATATCGCTTCCATGGTCCGGTTCGGTGTAAGCGCCTCCGGAGATGAATTCCCCTCGGGTCACCGGGATAAGATACTTCTTCTTCTGCTCTTGTGTTCCGAAGCGGAGCACGACCTCTGAGGAGAAGTCCGCGAGAGTCACAGCAATGCCCACTCCAGAGTCTTTCCGGCAGAATTCCTCCACGACGATGATGTTTTCCGTTATGCCGTAACCCTGCCCTCCATATTCCTCCGGGAAGTGAATTCCGATGAATCCTAATTTGCAGGCTTTCTTCCATACCTCCCTGGGAAAGGTGTGGGTCTGCTCCCATTCGAGGATCTTTTCCTTATCATACTCTCCCTGAATGAATTCCCTTGCGGCCTTCTGAATATCCTTCTGCTCCTGCGTCAATTCAAAGTCCATTTTCACACCTTCCTATTCCCCCTCCCCTTCATCCCCTCCCGCCAGGGGAGGGGAAATTGTAAGGGAACCCAGTCTTCCCTCCCCCTCGACGGGGGAGGGTGAGGGTGGGGGTGCTATTTCCGAAGTTCTTTGACCTTCTCCTTTATCACCGGCACAATTTTGAACAAGTCTGCCACGATGCCATATTGGGCGACACCGAAGATAGGGGCCTTGGGATCCTTGTTAATGGCGATGATCGTGCCCGAACCTTTCATCCCAGCGACATGCTGGAAGGCGCCGCTGATGCCGATGGCAATATAGACCTTCGGTTTTACGGTCTTTCCAGAGGTTCCAACCTGACAGCCTTTAGGGAGCCACTTCTTATCAACTACGGGTCGGGAACAGGCAAGGACTCCTCCCACGGAGTCAGCCAGCTCCTTCACCAGGGGAATATTTTCCGCATCCTTGATGCCTCTTCCGATGGCGATGAGGATATCGGCCTGGGTGATATCGACGTCACCCACGGCGGCCTCCATATACTCGAGAAAGCGTCTGGCGAGGGCTTCATCCGTCAATGGAGAAGGCAGGGAGACGATCTCTCCTGAAAGAGGTTCTCTCTCCACCGCAGGGAAGGCTCCTGCCCGAACCGTGACCATATATTGTGGTCCTTTTTTCAAAAAGGAGACAGCCGCATTGATCTTCCCTCCATAAATCTGGCGGGTGAGGGCAAAGGTCTCGTCCTTTGAATCGATTCCGATGCAATCCGTAGCAAGGGGTATCTTCAGATGAGCGGCCAGGCTCGGCGCAAAGTCCATGCCCGTGGCGGTGTGACCGATCATCGTGAGCACGGGTTTTCTCTCGGTGACGAGCTGGGTGAGGACCTTCTCGTAAGTCTCCGAGTTGTAAAATTCGAGCCGATTGTCCTCAATGAGCAGCACCCGGTTGGCTCTGGGTTTAAGGGCCTCCGCCAGATTCTTCACATCCTTTCCTAAAAGGGCGACCGATAGTTCTCCGCCAAGGCTCTCCGAAAGCTCTCTCCCTTTGGAAAGCATCTCCCACGTCACATCCCTCAATTCCCCTCGTCGATGTTCTGCGATGACAATGATCTCTTTCATCAGGCCACCCCTCCTTTATCCTTCAGAATATCGAACATCTTCCGCGCTATCTCTTCCGGTTTTCCCTCGAGCATCTCTGCTCCTTCGCCAACCGGAGGAAGAAAGACCTTTTCGAGCTGGATGTCCGAACCGGCAAGTCCAACTTCCTCGGGTTTGAGGTTGAGGTCCGAAGTCCCGAGGACCTTAATCTCCTTTTTGGCCACCTTGCGGATGCCCATGATCGAGACATATCGCGGCTCATTGATTCCTGTCTGGATGGTAAGAAGCGCGGGGAGATCGACCTCGACGACTTCCTCCAGACCCCCCTCCAGTTCGCGATGGGCTTTGATCTTCCTCTCCTGGACCTCAATGCGGTTGACAATGGAGACATGGGGGATGCCAAGCATCTCTGCCATCACCACTCCGACCTGGCCATACCCATCATCTTCAGCCTGAGTGCCCGTTAGAATGAGATCATAAGGTCTTGTGCGAATCGCCTCTGCGAGGACTCTGGCTGTGGCAAAACCGTCAGCCCCTGTAAAAGCAGGATCGGTCAGCCGGAGCGCATCATCGGCGCCCATGGCCAGGCACTTTCTCAGTGATTCATTTGAGTCCTCTCCTCCTAAAGAGAAGACGGTGACGGTTCCGCCCAGCTTCTCCTTCAGGAGGATGGCCTCCTCAATGGCATAACTGTCCCATTCATTGAGGTCGAACGCCAGCCCGCTCTTGTCGATATCTTTTCCCGATTTATCGATGAAGATATCCGCATCCGTTGTGTCCGGAACCCTTTTAATACAGACGATAATATTCATTCACATTCCTCCTTTTCGAAGATGATTAATCCAAACGCATTTTATTTAAATACATTATTACTACAGCGACTTTTTTTCGTCATTCCCGTGAAA
>DYHU01000024.1:0-15226 GCA_020724025.1 Syntrophorhabdus sp.
CGTGAGGGCGGGCGGACCGTGGGCGCCGGCGTCATCAGCGATGTCCTCGAATAAAGGAGTTGGCCCCCGGTCAGGAATGCTTCCCTGCCTACCGGCAGGCAGGCAAAGCCTTAGAATAAAGTAAAGTATGACGAATAAGGGAAAGGGGTAAGGGAATGACAGCTCAGAAGATCAGGGTCAGCCTCAAATCTTATGACCACAAACTGTTGGATAAGTCAACGGCTGAGATTGTGGATACGGTTCGGCGGACCGGAGCCAGTGTGGCAGGTCCCATCCCCCTTCCGACGAGGATCAATCGCTATACCGTGCTGAGATCTCCCCATGTGGATAAAAAATCGAGGGAACAGTTTGAAATTCGAACCCACAAACGCCTTCTCGACATCATCGAACCCACACAACAGACCGTCGATGCCCTGATGAAACTCGACCTGGCCGCCGGGATCGATGTGGAGATCAAATTATAAGGAATCCAAAGGCCATGAAACGGAAACTTGGAATTGTCGGCAGAAAAATAGGGATGACCCAGATCTTTCAGGAGGACGGTTCCGTCGTTCCGGTCACGGTGGTCGAAGCCGGACCTTGCTGGGTCACCCAGAAGAAGACGGAAGAGAGAGAGGGTTACGAGGCCCTCCAGATCGGTTTCCTTCCAAAGAATGAGAAGAGAGTGAAGAAGCCTCTCGCCGGCCATTTCAAAAAAGCCGGGACCGCTCCTGTCACTCACTTAAAAGAATTCCGTGTGGAGAGCACCGAAGGGTATGAGTTGGGCCAGGAAATCAATGTCGGACAACTCTTCAAGCCGGGTGATGTCGTCGATGTGACCGGTCTGAGCAAGGGAAAGGGATTTACAGGCGTAATGAAGCGACACGGATTCCATGGTTCACCGGGGTCTCACGGCACGCATGAATATTTTCGTCACGGAGGATCGGTGGGATCGGCCACCTTTCCTCACCATGTCTTTAAGGGTATGAAGATGCCGGGCCAGCATGGAAATAGCCGGGTGACGATCCAGAATATCAAGGTCCTGGAAGTCAGAGAGGATCAGAACCTCATTTTCCTGCGGGGGGGCATCCCCGGCAGTCATCATGGATGGGTCCTCATCCGAAGCGCCACAAAGAAGAAGGGATCTGCTGAAGCATCTGTGCAAGGAAAGGGATGAGATGAGCACATTAGCCGTCTATGACATCAACCATCAGAAGGTGAGGGAGATCGAACTGAACGATCGGATATTTGATGTGAAGGTCAATCCTCTTCTCTTTTATGACTCTGTGCGTAGCCACCTCGCCTCCCGGAGAAAAGGGGCAGCCGCCACCAAGAACAGAGCCCTTGTCCGGGGAGGAGGAGCAAAACCGTATCGACAGAAAGGGACCGGCAGGGCCCGGGCAGGGACCCGGCGCTCCCCTCTCTGGAGGGGAGGGGGAACCATCTTCGGCCCCATGCCAAGGGACTACTCCTTCTCTATTTCAAAAAAGGCAAGGCGGGCCGCCCTCTTATCCGCGCTCAGCTTAAAACGTCAGGAGGAAAAGCTGATCCTTCTCGATGGGTTTCCCCTCGAGGGGTTCAAAACCCGGCATGTCCTTGAAATCCTAAAGAGGTTTGAAGTGGAGGATGCCCTTATCGTGACTGATGACAAACATATTTTCCTCGAGCGATCGGCCCGAAATATTCCCGGCATCGAGGTCCTCCGATACAATAGCCTCAATGTCTACGACATCTTAAATCATGAACACCTGATTTTATTAAGCCCGGCTGTCGAAAAAATAGAAGGGGTGTTTGTATCATGAAAGAGCCGCAGAAGATTATCCGGAGACCCTTGATCACTGAAAAGAGCACCCGTCAGAAAGACGAGGGCCATCAATATGTCTTCGAGGTCGATCGGAATGCGAATAAGATCGAGATCCAGTCGGCGGTTGAACTCCTCTTCAAGGTGAAGGTGAACAATGTCCGGACCCTCAATGTTCTGGGCAAAGTGAAGCGTCTGGGAAGGAAATTTGGAAAGAGGCCTGATTGGAAGAAGGCCGTCGTCACCCTGAGAGAAGGGGACCGCATCGAATTCTTCGAAGGAGCCTAATATTGTGAATCGTGAATGGTGAAGCGTGAATCGGAGTAGAAAAACACTTCATCAATTGTTTTGACGAATCACAAGTCACGATTCACGAATCACGGAAATGGAGTGAAGGAATGGGCATTAAAAAATTTCGACCGACGTCTCCGGGAAGGCGGTCCATGACGGTTCCGACCTTTGAGGAGATCACCTCCACCTCACCGGAGAAAAGCCTTCTTCGTCCATTGAAGAAGACCGGAGGAAGGAACTGCTACGGAAGAGTCACCGCCTGGCACCGGGGCGGAGGCCATAAGAGGATGTACCGGATCATCGACTTCAAGAGGGATAAGAGGGAGATCCCTGCGAAGGTGGCTTCCGTTGAGTATGATCCCAATCGATCCGCCCGAATCGCCCTGCTCCACTATGTGGATGGCGAGAAACGATATATCCTCGCCCCGGATCAACTGGGGGTGGGAGATCAGGTGATGGCAAGTTCCGGCGCTGATATCAAACCCGGCAATGCCCTTCCCCTGCGAAACATCCCGACCGGCACGCTGATCCATAATGTGGAGTTGAAAATTGGAAAGGGGGGCCAGATCATCCGGAGCGCGGGGACCAGCGGCCAGTTGATGGCCAAGGAAGGCAAATATGCCCATATCAAACTTCCCTCGGGTGAGGTCCGGCTGATCCTCCAGGACTGTTATGCCACCATCGGACAGGTGAGCAACTTCGAGCATGAAAATGTTTCTTTTGGGAAAGCGGGAAGAACCCGGTGGCATGGCCGGCGTCCCGTGACCCGTGGAGTGGCGATGAATCCGATCGACCATCCGCTCGGCGGAGGCGAAGGAAAGAGCTCCGGAGGCCGTCATCCCTGCACGCCATGGGGTGTTCCCGAAAAGAAGACACGCAAGAATAAAAGGACGGAAAAATACATCCTGAAGAGGAGAGATTAATGGCCCGGTCAATCAAAAAAGGGCCCTTTGTGGATGCCCATTTGAAGATGAAAGCGGAAGAGGCCCGGAGAACGAAGGAAGGAAGGGTGATCAAAACCTGGTCCAGGCGTTCCACCATCATTCCTGAGATGGTCAGTTTAACTTTTGCCGTCCATAACGGAAAGAAGTTTATTCCGGTCTTCGTCACCGAGGAGATGGTCGGCCATAAGTTAGGGGAATTCTCCCCTACCCGAACCTTCCACGGCCATTCAGGAGACCGAAAGACAAAGATTAAGGGAAAGACTCCATAAAGGCAAAGGTTGAAGAAGATGGAAGTCAGGGCAAAATTAAAATATGTGCGTTTGGGACCCAGAAAGGCAAGGCTGGTGGCTGACCTGATAAGGGGCAAAGGATCCGAGGAGGCCCTCAACATTCTGGCTTTCACAAAGAAAGCGGCTGCCAGAGTGATCATCAAGTTGTTGAAATCGGCCATTGCCAATGCCACACAGAAGAAGACGGTGGACGTTGACCGCCTTTATGTGAAGAAGGTCTCGGTGGACCAGGGGGCGACCTGGAAAAGGTTTACCCCAAGGGCTTTGGGTCGGGCCACCACGATCCGGAAGAGAACGAGCCACATCACCATCGTCCTGGATGAAAAGTAAAAAGGAGGAGAAACCTTGGGTCAGAAAGTACATCCGATAGGTTTTCGACTGGGATTTATCAAGAGCTGGGATTCACGATGGTTTGCAGAAAAGGATTATCCCCAACTTCTCATTGAGGATATACGGATCCGCGACCATTTGAAGAAGAAACTTCACCACGCCGGGGTCTCAAAGATTGAGATCGAACGGGCTGCGAGCAAGGCCAAAAAGGCCAAGGTGTCCATCTGGACCGCCCGGCCCGGGATCATCATCGGAAAAAAAGGGGTCGAGGTGGAGAACCTTAAAAAAGAGCTTCAAAAGATGACCCAGAAGGAGATCCTCATCAACATCCAGGAGGTGAAGAGAGCGGAGGTCAATGCCCAGCTCGTGGGTGAAAATGTGGCTCTCCAGCTCGAACGCCGGGTTGGATTTCGGAGGGCGATGAAGAAAGCCGTGGCCTCTGCCATGAAGTTAGGGGCAAAGGGAATTAAAATTGCGGTCTCCGGAAGACTCGGAGGAGCAGAAATGGCCCGCTATGAATGGTACCGCGAGGGTCGGGTCCCTCTCCACACCCTCCGGGCGGATATCGACTATGGCCTGGCTGAGGCGAAGACCACATACGGGATCATCGGCGTGAAGGTATGGATCTTTAAGGGAGAGGTCTATTCAACGAAAGAAGGAGACGAGCGAGCAACCTGAAAATAACCAAATTCCAAACACCAATAACCAAATAATAACTCCCCCTCTCCCCCTCTTAACTTAAGAGGGGGTAGGGGGGCGTTATTGGTGATTGGAGCTTGGTGATTGGATATTATTTGGTCCCGCCCTGGCGGGATTGGGATTTGGTGATTGGAATTTGGAATCTCGTTTCTAGTTGTAAGGCAACCATATCCTGAAGCTGAAAGTAGAATTCCTGTGGGGATAAGGGGTCAAGTTAATTATGTTGATGCCGAAGAAGACAAAATATCGAAAGATGCAAAAGGGGAAAATGAGAGGAGCCGCCTCCCGTGGAAATAAGCTCAACTTTGGCGACTTCGGGCTTCAGGCTACCCAGTGCGGCTGGCTGAGCTCCCGCCAGATTGAAGCCGCCCGTATTGCCATGACGCGGTTCATCAAGCGGACAGGTCGAATCTGGATACGCATCTTTCCCGACAAGCCGATCACCAAAAAACCTGCGGAGACCCGGATGGGAAAAGGAAAGGGTCCGCCCGAAGACTGGGTGGCCGTCATCCGTCCGGGCAGAATTCTTTATGAGATGGAAGGGGTTCCGGAAGAGAGGGCGAGAGAAGCCTTTCTTCTGGCCTCCCACAAATTGCCCATTTCTACGAGGTTCATCATGAGGGGGAGCCACCTATGAAGACAAAAGATGTCCGCCTCCTGAGCGAAGGGGAATTGATTCATAAAGAGAAGGAACTTCATGAGGAACTCTTCAACCTCCGTTTTCAACATGCCACGGGGCAACTGGAAAACACGATGCGAATCCCTCAGGTCAAGCGGGATATCGCCCGGGTGAAGACGATCCTCAAGGGGAAGGCGCCGAGCAAAGGGAAATAAGGTCTATGGAAGAGAGAGGAAAAAGAAAGACATTAACGGGTGTGGTCTCGAGCGACAAAATGGATAAGACGGTCGTCGTCATGGTCAATCGCCTGGTCCTTCATCCCGTCTATAAGAAGTATATCCGGAAGAGGACGAAGGTGAAGGCCCATGACGAAAAGAAACAGTGTCACATCGGCGACAAGGTCCTTTTGATCGAAACCCGGCCCCTCAGCAAAGAGAAAAGGTGGCGTGTCAAAGAGATCGTTGAACGGGCCGCCTAAAACGGAAAGTAGAATGTGGAAGGTGGAGGGGAGTTTAGAGAAATTATCTCTCCACTCTCCACATTCTACTTTTGGTAATGGAGTTCATCATGATCCAGATGCGGAGTATTCTTGAAGTCGCCGATAATTCGGGAGCAAAAAGATTGGGGTGCATCAAGGTCCTCGGCGGAACACGCCGGAAATATGCGGCCCTGGGCGATGTGATCATCGTCTCGGTCAAAGACGCCTTGCCTAACTCCAAGATCAAAAAAGGAGATGTCGCTCGAGCGGTCATCGTCCGGACGAAGAAAGAGGTGAAAAGGCCGGATGGCTCCTTTATTAAGTTTGATGATAACTCCGCTGTTCTGATCAATCCTCAGGGAGAACCCATCGGGACCCGAATCTTCGGCCCTGTTGCCAGGGAGCTTCGGGCGAAACGATTTATGAAGATCATCTCGCTGGCTCCCGAGGTCCTGTAAAGCAGAAAGGAATTTGGAATGATCGCCCCCAAAAACCATATCAAAAAAAATGACCTGGTCATGGTTACCAACGGAAGGGAGAAGGGCAAAAGTGGCCGGGTGCTGAAAGTCCTTCCAGAGAAGGAGAAAGTGATCATCGAAAAGATCAATTTCATCAAGAGACATTCTCGGCCCCACGGACAACAGAAACGGGGAGGGATCCTGGAAAAGGAGGCGCCCCTTCATATCTCCAATGTGATGCTCCTCTGTGAAAAATGCAATAAACCCGTCCGGATCGGCCACCGGAGCCTCGAGGGAGGCAAGAAGGCCCGGTTCTGCAAAAAATGTGGGGAAATTTTTGATAAATAGGTGATACGATGCCCAGAATGAAAGAGACTTATCAGGAGCGAGTGGTCCCTGCGCTGATGAAACGATTTAATTACCGGAACAAGATGGAGGTTCCAAGGCTGGACAAGATCGTCATCAATATGGGACTGGGGGAAGCCATTCAGAACATCAAGATCCTCGACTCCGCCGTTCAGGAACTGGGCCTCATTACTGGACAGAAAGCCGTCATCACCAAAGCCAAAAAATCGATCGCCCAGTTCAAATTGAGAATAGGGATGCCCATCGGGGTGAGGGTGACTCTCCGGAAAGAGAGGATGTACGAATTCTTCAACCGTCTGGTGAATGTTGCCCTTCCGAGAGTGAGGGATTTCAAGGGCCTTTCCGGAAAGTCCTTTGACGGGAGGGGAAACTTTGCCCTGGGCATCCGGGAACAGCTCATCTTCCCGGAGATTCATTACGACAAAATTGATAAGGTAAAGGGGATGAACATCGTCATTGGCACCACCGCCAGAACGGATGAAGAAGGAAAGGAACTCCTGAGGCTGCTCGGGATGCCCTTCAGGAACTAAATCCCCTTTTGTAGGGAATGGTTTCAAACCGTTCCCTACAGAGTGGACAGGGGATTATTAGGGAGGAAGAAATTGGCAAAGTTATCGTTGATGAATAAGGCAAAGAAAAAACAGAAATTCAATGTCCGTCAGTACAACCGTTGCCCTCTCTGTGGAAGGCCAAGGGCTTTTATTCGAAAATTCAGCATGTGCCGTCTCTGTTTCAGAAAGTATGCCAACCGGGGCGAGATCCCCGGTGTCATTAAAGCCAGCTGGTAACCATTACGGAGTTAGATATGTCGATGACCGATCCATTGGCCAATATGTTCACACTCATCCGAAACGGATCTAAGGCCAGATTCGAAAAGGTGGATGTCCCCTACTCCAAACTGAAGCTTGAGGTTGCAAAGATTTTAAAGGCGGAAGGGTTCATTGCCAATTTCAAAGTCGTCAAGGATGAGAATGAACATGAGTTGATTCGAATCGCTCTTAAATATGATACGACCCGGAAAGAACTCATCCATATCAGGCGGGCGAGCAAGCCGGGCCGAAGGGTTTATGTCGGAACCGATCGGATTCCCTCTGCCATGAGCGGCTTGGGGATCTCGATCCTCTCCACACCCAAAGGGATCCTGACCGATAAGGCGGCACGGAAAGCCCATGTGGGTGGCGAGGTTCTCTGTTACGTCTGGTAAATTTGATTTTAGGTTGAAGATTGCAGATTTCAGATTGAAAAATCTAAAATCTTAAATCCGAAATCCGAAATGGGGTTTATGTATGTCTCGTATTGGAAGAATGCCGATTCAATTGCCGAAGGAAGTGAAAGTCTCCTTTGATCCCTCGAAAATAGAGGTAGCCGGGCCCAAAGGGACCCTCGCCTGCGACCTTCCCCGTGGCATCGCAGTCTCGGTAGATGGAGAGAAAGTGCTGATTCAGCGCGAGCGTGAAGATCGGCCACTAAAAGCCCTTCATGGTCTGACCCGGAGCCTCATCGCCAATATGGTGACAGGGGTCACACGGGGATTTGAGAAGAAGCTGGAGATCGTTGGGGTCGGCTTCCGTGCGGATATACAGGGCAATGTTCTTAAACTCACCCTGGGATTCTCCCATCCGGTTCTCTTCCCCGTTCCGGAAGGGATTAAGGTCGAGGTGGAAAAACAGACCCTGATCACCGTGAGGGGAGTGAACAAACAGTTGGTGGGAACCATCGCCGCCAAACTCCGCTCGATCAAACCCCCCGAACCTTATAAGGGGAAAGGAATACGCTATCTCGGAGAAAAGATTCGCAAGAAGGTCGGTAAGACAAAAGCCTAAGGAGAGGGAAGTCTTTCAAAAATGGAAAACAAGATCTTGGCAAGGATGAAGAGAAAAAAGAGGGTGCGAAGCCGCATTCAGGGGACATCAGAAAGGCCTCGCCTCAATGTCTTCAGGAGTCCGAAACATATCTATGCCCAGGCCATTGTCGATTCCACAGGGAAAACAGTGGCCAGCGCCTCCACGCTAAGCCCCGAGTTAAAAGGGAACCTCCGTTATACGGGGAATGTCGAAGCGGCGAAGAAGGTGGGGGAACTCATTGCCAGGAAATGTCTCGAAAAGGGAATTCAAAAAGTCGTCTTTGACCGCAGTGGGTATCTCTACCACGGAAGGGTCAAGGCATTGGCAGAAGCGGCGAGAACAGGTGGTTTGGTCTTTTAACGGAGGAACTGTTTTTAGGAGGGAGTGACATTGCCGAAGATTGATTCAAGCACACTGGAATTGACGGACCGAGTCGTTCATATCAGCAGGGTGGCAAAAGTCGTTAAAGGCGGAAGGCGGTTCAGTTTCAGCGCCCTGGTCGTCGTGGGAGATGGTCATGGCCATGTCGGGAGCGGACTGGGAAAGGCCAACGAGGTTCCGGAGGCCATCCGGAAGGCGGTCGAACATGCGAAACGTTCTCTGCTCAAGGTCCCCATCCTTAACAAGACGATTCCCTATGAGGTCGTGGGAAAATTCGGGGCCTCCAGGGTCCTGATGAAGCCGGCCTCTGAAGGAACAGGGGTGATTGCCGGGGCGGCGGTGAGGGCCATTGCCGAGTCTGCGGGGATTGAAAACATTCTGACTAAGTCTCTGGGATCAAACAATCCTTACAACCTCATCAAGGCGACCCTCCAGGCCCTCCATCAACTGAAATATCCGGAAGAGGTCCTACAGAAGAGGGTACAAAAAGAGACCGGAAACTGAGGATTCGCTGATCAAAAAGACGGAGAATGGGATGGAAAAGAAGATGACGGTCAGGTGGAAAAGAAGCGCCATCGGGCGAATTGAAAATCAGAAGAAGATCATCAAGGCCCTCGGTTTTAGACGGTTGAATCAAACCCTCACCCTCCCGGATCGTCCTGAGATCCGGGGAATGATTAACCGTGTGAGCCACCTGGTCGAAGTGATAGAATGAGGGAAAGGAAAGCCTGATGATTCTCGAAGAACTGAAGCCCCCGGAGGGATCAAGAAAGAAGAGGAAACGAGTGGGAAGGGGAACCGGGTCCGGTCACGGAAAGACGGCCTGCAAGGGACACAAAGGCCAGAATGCCCGTGCCGGCAGAGGGACAAAAGCAGGTTTTGAGGGAGGCCAGATGCCCCTTCAGAGGCGGCTTCCTAAAAGGGGATTCCGGAATCCTTTCAGGGAAAAGGTGGCCATCATCCATCTCGGAGACCTCAATCGTTTCGAGAAGGATGCAGTGGTGGAGCCCGATCTCCTGTCCGCCTCCGGCCTGTGTAAAAAGGGAGAGATCATCAAGCTCCTCTCCGACGGGGAACTCCAGCATCCTTTAACCATCCGTGTCCATAGGGCGAGCCAGGCGGCGCTCAAAAAAGTGGAGATGGCTTCGGGGACGGTGGAGGTCATCGGTTCATGATTTCAGGCGCCCAGAATATCTTCAAGATCCCCGAACTGAAACGAAGGATCCTGATGACCTTTCTCCTGCTGGCCATCTATCGCATCGGGGTCCATATCCCTACGCCCGGGATCAATGGAGACGCCCTCGCCTCCTTCTTTGCCCATGCGAAGGGAACCCTCTTCAGCCTCATCGATATGTTCTCAGGAGGGGCCCTGGAGCGACTCTCTGTCTTTGCCCTGGGCATCATGCCCTATATCAGCGCTTCGATCATCCTCCAGCTTCTCACCGTCGTCATTCCTTATCTGGCCCAGCTCCAGAAGGAAGGCGAGATGGGACGGAAGAAGATCGTTCAATATACCCGTTATGGAACCGTAGTGCTCAGCATGATCCAGGGATTCGGGATCGCTGTCGGCCTGGAGAATATGACAGGGGCCGCCGGTGAGATGATCGTTCTCAATCCTGGATGGTCCTTCCGGATCATGACCGTCATCACCCTGACCGCCGGCACTGCCTTCATCATGTGGCTGGGTGAACAGATTACCGAGAGGGGAATCGGCAACGGCATCTCCCTCATCATCTTTTCGGGTATCGTGGCAAGGCTGCCCAATGCCATTGCCGGCACGTATGAACTCTTCAGCGTGGGGCAGTTAAACATCTTCACCATCCTGTTCTTGATCATCCTGATGGTGGTCGTCATTGCGGCGATCATCTTTGCCGAGACGAGCCAGCGGAGGCTTCCCGTTCAATATGCCAAACGGATTGTGGGAAGAAAGGTCTACGGAGGGCAGAGCACCCATCTGCCGCTCAAGTTAAACACCGCGGGGGTGATTCCGCCCATCTTCGCCTCGTCCATTCTGATGTTTCCCCTGACGATCGCCAGCTTTATGCCGAAGACATGGATGGAGACCTATCCCTGGATCCAGTCGATCCTCAACAGTCTCGGGCCCGATGCGCTCCTCTACAATCTTCTCTATGTGGGATTCATCATCTTCTTCTGTTTCTTCTACACGGCGGTCACCTTCAATCCGAACGATGTGGCCGAGAATATGAAGAAATTCGGGGGATATATCCCGGGGATCCGGCCCGGCCAGAAGACCGCTGAGCATATCGACAAGGTCCTCACCCGCATCACCCTCGGAGGAGCGCTCTATGTCTCGGCCGTCTGTGTCCTGCCCACCCTTCTGGTGGGACGGTTCAACGTCCCCTTCTACTTCGGAGGAACAGCCCTCCTCATTGTGGTGGGAGTGGCCCTGGACACGGTTCAGCAGATTGAGGCCCATATGCTGACGAGACATTATGAGGGATTGATGAAGAAGGGCAAATTGAAAAGCAGAAGAGGATAATGAATGATCAATTTGCAATTTGCAATTTTCAATTTGCAATGAGGAGTTAAATGAACCTTATTCTCTTAGGCCCCCCGGGGGCGGGAAAAGGCACGCAGGCACAGATGATCATGGAGCGTTATCATATCCCTCAAATCTCCACGGGGGATATCCTCAGGAACGCCGTGAAGGAAGGGACGGCGCTGGGGAAGCAGGCCAGAGCCTTCATGGAGAAGGGCGAGCTTGTTCCGGATGAGGTGGTGATCGGCATTATTGATCAACGCCTGAGAGAGCCGGATTGCAAGGCCGGTTTTATACTCGATGGGTTTCCGAGAACGACCCCTCAGGCCGAGGCCCTTGAGGCCATCCTCACTAAAATCGAAAAATCGGTGGACCATGTCGTCAACATCGAAGTCGATCCGGAAGAACTGGTGCGGAGGCTTACGGGCCGGAGGACCTGCAAAACCTGCGGCGCGATGTTCCACATCGTTTTTCATCCCCCGGTAAAGGAAGGAGTCTGTGACCGTTGTGGCGGAACCCTTTATCAGAGGGAGGACGACAGGGAAAAAACGATTCGAACGCGATTAAAAGAGTATGAGAATCAGACCGCTCCCCTCATCCGGTATTATCAGAATAAGAAGTTCCTTCGTTCGATCCAGGGGGTGGGCGGACAGAATCAAATTTTTGAGCAGGTCATTCGTGTCCTGAACGCGAAGCCTGTTTAAGGAGGCAAGCGGAGTCGATCGATGCCAAAGGAAGAGGCGATCCAAGTTGAGGGAAAAGTTTTAGAGACTCTTCCGAACGCCATGTTCCGAGTGGAGCTGGCAAACGGGCATAAAGTGCTCGCCCATATTTCTGGAAAGATGAGAATGCATTTCATCAAAATCCTTCCCGGGGATAAGGTGACGGTGGAACTCTCACCCTATGACCTCACCCGTGGAAGAATCATATTCCGGGAGAAATAAGACCGTGAAAGTCAGGGCTTCGGTTAAAAAGATTTGCGATAAGTGTAAGATCGTGAAGCGAAAGCGGGTGGTCCGGGTCATCTGTGAAAACCCAAAACATAAACAGAGACAAGGATAAACAAAGTTAAAGGGGGGAGGAGCGTCCCGTCAAAGACGGGACTTGAGGTTTGAGGCCAAAAATCTTTTTGCCTTACGCCTCAAGCGCAGCGATCCTCGATCCTCAAACAGCGACGAAGGAGCTCATTATGGCGCGTATTGCAGGAGTCGATCTTCCAAAGGATAAACGGGTTGAGATCGCTCTCACTTACATCTTAGGGATTGGAAAGCCATCGGCCAATAAGATTCTTGAAAAGGCCAATGTGAACCGGGACACCAAGGTCAATCAATTGACCGAATCGGAGGTCATCCGCATCCGGGATATCATCGACCAGGAGCAAAGGGTCGAAGGAGACCTCCGAAGGGAAGTGGCGACCAATATCAAGCGTTTGATGGATATCGGTTCCTATCGGGGACTTCGCCATCGCCGTTCCCTTCCCGTTCATGGCCAGAGAACCCATACCAATGCGAGGACGAGGAAAGGACCTCGCCGGGCCATCGTCGGAAAGAAAAAGGAAAAGGAATAGGAATAGTAAGATAAACCCCGTTAGAAAAGTCCAACGGGGCTTCAAAATTGGATAGGCATTTTATGAAGTTCATCCACAGTCCAATGAAGATACTTTATTTCTAACGGGGCAAAGGAGGAGATATGGCCACAGGGCCAGGGACAAAGAGAAAAAAGATCAAAAAGAATATTCAGGCGGGCATCGCCCACATTCAGGCGACTTTTAACAACACGATTATCACCATCACCGATCATGAGGGAAAAGTCATCTGTTGGTCGAGCGCAGGGATACAGGGCTTCAAGGGTTCCCGCAAAAGCACTCCCTTCGCGGCCCAGATGGCCGCAGAGGATGCCGCTAAAAAGGCCATGGAGCATGGCGTTCGAACCATCGATGTCTATGTGAAAGGCCCGGGGGCCGGCAGGGAATCGGCGCTCCGCTCGCTTCAGGCCGCTGGCCTCAAGGTCCACATGATTAAAGATGTCACACCCATTCCTCATAACGGATGCCGTCCTCCCAAACGGAGAAGGGTGTAATTAGTCTTAAGACAGGAGGGTAAACATTGGCAAGATACACGAAATCGGTTTGTCGACTCTGTCGTAGAGAGAACATAAAACTCTTTCTCAAGGGGGAGAGGTGTTATACGGAGAAGTGTGCTTTCGATCGGAGGAGCTATCTACCGGGACAACATGGCCAGGGTCGAAAAAAGACTTCGGACTATGGGGCCCAGTTAAGGGAAAAGCAGAAGGTTAAAAGATTGTATGGCCTCCTGGAAAACCAGTTCCGTAACACCTTCAAAGAAGCGGAGCGGCGGAAAGGGATTACCGGAGCAGTCCTCCTCCAGCTTCTGGAACGTCGTCTGGACAATGCGGTCTACCGGCTCGGGTTTGCCAATTCCAGAAATGAAGCCCGCCAACTGGTGCTCCACAACCACTTCCTGGTCAATCAGTCCAGAGTGAACATTCCCTCCTTTCTGGTAAAGCCGGGAGATGTCATCTCGGTGCGAGAAAAGAGCAGGAAGGTCCTCCGTATCCAGGAATCTCTCGAAGGGGTGGCCAGGCGGGGTGTCCCTCAATGGCTGGAATTAGAAAAAGAACAGATGAGGGGGGGCGTAAAAGCCCTCCCCGTCCGGGAGGACATCACCCTTCCCATTCAGGAGAAATTGATCGTAGAGTTGTATTCAAAGTAACTCTTTATCAACCCTTAAGAAAAGGGAGGCAATATGGTTCAAAAAAGTTGGAAAGATCTCATTCGACCGAAGCGGTTAGAGGCAGAGAAAGAAACTTTAACCCCCTTTTACGGGAAGTTCACGGCGGAGCCTTTTGAGAGGGGTTTCGGCATCACGATTGGAAACTCTCTCCGGCGGATTCTCCTCTCTTCCCTACAGGGGGCAGCCCTTACATCGGTTAAAATTGACGGTGTGCTCCATGAATTTTCGGCGATCCCCGGCGTGAAAGAGGACGTCACAGAGATTATTTTAAATCTCAAAGAGGTGAGGCTCAAACTCCATACGGAGGGACCGAAGACGATTCGTGTCAAGGCAGAAGGCCCCAGGGTTTTAAAGGCAGGCGATATCCTCACAGGCGATGCCGTGGAAATTCTCAACCCCGACCACCACATTGCCACACTCTCCAAGGATGGCAAACTCTCGATGGAAATGGTGGTGAAGGTGGGCCGGGGCTATATCCCGGCAGAGCGAAACAGGGACGAAAATCAACCCATCGGGACCCTCCCCATGGATGCCATCTTCTCTCCCATTAAGAAGGTGAACTACACGGTGACCAATGCAAGGGTTGGCCAGATCACCGACTATGACAAATTGACCCTGGAGGTCTGGACCGACGGAAGCCTCAATCCAGAGGAAGCCGTCGCCCATGCCGCCAAGATCCTGAAGGAACAACTCTCCATCTTCGTCGCTTTTGAGGAAGGGGAAGAAGAGGAGATGACGGTTCAAGAGCATCAGGGGGACATGGATAAGTTGAATGAAAACCTCTTCCGAAGCGTGGATGAATTAGAACTTTCTGTCCGATCTGCCAATTGTTTGAAACATGCTGACATCAGGCTCATCGGAGACCTCGTCCAGAAGACGGAGGCAGAGATTCTTGCCACCAAGAACTTTGGCCGAAAATCCCTCAATGAGATCAAAGAGATTCTATTGGAGATGGGGCTCGGCCTGGGGATGAAACTGGACAACTGGCCTCATAAAAAGGCTCAAGACGAAGAAGGGGAGATGGAATCAGAAGCAACGGGATAGGAGAAAAGGATGAGGCATCGAGTTGCAGGAAGAAAATTAAGTCGACATACCAAACACCGGGAGCTGATGTTCAGAAACATGCTCGTTTCGCTTCTTCAGCATGAACGGATCAGGACCACTCTTGCAAAGGGCAAAGAGCTTCGAATCTGGGCGGATAAGATCATCACCCTGGCGAAAAAGGGCACCCTCCATGCCCAAAGACAGGCCTTTGCCCGTCTTCGCAATGAGACCGTGGTGAAGAAACTCTTTGATGAAATTGCCCCGAAGATGAAAGAGCGGGAAGGCGGATACACCCGGATCTATAAAATGGGATGGCGTCAGGGGGATGCAGCGCCCCTCTCTCTCGTGGAGCTGGTCACCTACTCTCCGGTGGAGGAGAAGAAGAAGTCGGCCGTGGAGAAGGCGAAAGAAGTCCTTGGAAAGGTGACGCCCAAGAAAAAGGAAAAGAA
>DYHU01000024.1:15326-21740 GCA_020724025.1 Syntrophorhabdus sp.
TGGAGAAGGCGAAAGAAGTCCTTGGAAAGGTGACGCCCAAGAAAAAGGAAAAGAAGGAGAAACCGAAGAAAAAAACTGAAAAAAGCAAACCCCATTAGAATAATTCAATTTGATTTTTATTCTTGGGGCCCTGATCCAAAAGGTCAGGGCCTTTTTATTTCTGTTCTCTACTCCACCTTCATGAATTCATAATACATCTTCTGGACTTTTGCCGTGGTGACATGGGACTTGTGGGCCCGGAAGCCTCCCCCGAAGGAATGCGGGATATGGAGAACCTCATGGATCAATACCTTGGTCTGATCTTCCTTGCTGAGCCGATCAAACTTCTCGGAGAGAACCTCAATGACATAATGGGGTTTCTTGCTAAGGGCCATCTGCATGATTCGTGACAGCCCGTGGCACCTGGCAATCACCCTTCTGCCCCCTGAACCCTTACTCCTCATACAGACCACCCGGGTTTCATCAATGTGGGTCATCCTCAGTTTCCGGATGATCTCTTTCACCCTTAAATCAATATCCTCGGCCAGGCCATACTGAATCATGACCAAAAGAATAATCCAATCTATTTCTTTTCGCAACTAATCGGTTGGGAATGACCGGTGAACCACCGGATGAGGATCAGGTTCAAGAGAATCTTGAACCGCCTCCGGAACCACATGAAGAATCCGAACCCTTCGAGGAAGAGAAACTCGAAAAAACTTTTTCAGGCTTCTTCTCCCCACAATAAGGACATGTCAAATCATCTCCACCTTCCTGGGCTTTCTGAAACCTCTCAAAAACTACTCCACACTTCCGACATCGATATTCGTAGATAGGCATCTTTTTCTCCCTCTTATAAGACTTATGGTTATCCGGTGATCAGGATATCAAGTGGCAGGATAACAGGTAATCAGGGCTTCAGAGAAAAAATCTGATACCCAGATATCCTGATAACTGCTTCCTGATCATCTGATGACCTGATAACTTTCGAATTATGACGGAATCACTTCATATCCAGCGTCCCCAATGGCTTTCTCGATTTGATCGGAGGCCACTGACTTCGTATTCTCAAAGCGGACTTCACCTTTGGCAAGGTCCACCTGGACATTCTGAATTCCCTCCAATTGATTCAATGCCTTTGTCACAGACATGACACAGTGCTGACAGCTCATCCCTTTCACTTTCAAAGTAGTCATCATCTTCTCCTTTAGATCATCAATCGCTTTAGGCTCTCGATCTTTAACCTCAACCTCAGCCTTAACCTCTCTTCTCGTTAAAAGCCTCCAGTACTTCCTCTACAAACTCCGCTGAATGCCTCTTGTGAATCTGATGATCTCCCATGGCAAAACCCCCTTTTTATCCAAGGTTCTACCACAGAAATATCTTTCCTCATCTCCCCCTAATGTCTACTTGTTGTCTACTTTCCGTCTACTTATGATGGTCACATCATGTCTACTTTTGATTGTTCCAGAACAAGAAAATGGTTTGATCAGTGTCATTACTTTTTTAGTCCTTTTTGTTACCTTTGTGCCTGGTTTTCCGGTTACTTATTGTCAAAAAGGTCATGAAATAGTTCAAAAAACGGCTCTTCATTCATTCTCCTAAATATTAGTTTTTGCAGGAAACACTTTAAAATCAAATGGTTACTTAATTAGGACACATTTGGCACTGAAATTGCTCTATAATTCTTAAAAATTAAATATGCCGATAAAGCCAAACTCCGAGTAATCGGAGGACGCCAGTCCCGACATTATCTGTCGGGAGGGCCCCCTGTTCCAAAGATTGAGCAGGGGGGAAAGCCACGGATCCCATTTTTAAGGGATGGCCGGGTTGCCGAAGCAAAGACCGGATTTATACCCGTGGCGCAACTCTACCACGGGTTTTTTATTGATTCAAAACCGTATTAAAAAGACGAGGAAAATATGAAATTACTATTGACAGCAATGATCTCCCTCTCATTCGTTTTGGGAATTGGGATGATCGGGCTAACCTTCTTTCTTGGAAAGATAGCTTTAGCCTATGCCGTAAGAGACCGGAATCTTTAATCCCGGATCAGAACATCGCCCATCCTCAGATTTCTATTGCTCACCTTACCCCTTTCCGAATAATGCCCAAAAATGTCTTTTTTTGACTTTTTGTCCATTTTGTCGGGTGAATTATCATCTCCCCCATTTTTGAAATATCTTAATGATATCAATCAAATATCCATTCGCTGACCTTGGAAAAAAATTGGCACAAATTATGCTCAATTACATTTCATTCCCTGTTGTAAAGGCTTGTTGTAGTTTTTGGAATGAAATTATGATGAAAGGTAAAAGAGGATTTACACTGATTGAATTGTTAATTGTGATAGCGATTATTGGGGTCCTTGCCGCCATCGCCATCCCGATGTATAGATCTCACACAACCAAGGCAAGAATGTCCGAAGTGGTCAATGCTCTCGGTCATCTTGCAAAGTCTGTGGGTCTGTATCAGGAAGAGGCAGGGGCAGCAGTCTGGCCTGATTGTCCGGATATGGCGGCCATTCAGACAAGCCTGGGGGTTGGGTTAAGTAGTCTCAGGATCAGTGATGCCAGAATAGATCAGGCAACCAGAACTATTGAGGTTACTCTCAATAACATTGGTGTAGAGGTTGATGGCCGAACCCTGGTTCTCAGTGGCAACCAAAATGGCGATGGTTCAATTGCGTGGCAATGGGGCGGCACAGTCCCACAGGCTTATATGCCAAAAAGGTAACATCTGTCCGAAATCGTATGATCCTCTATTTTTACCTCAAAAGCCTCTCTTCCTGAAAACCGGTCCCGAATAGTAGGCGGTGACCATTTCGTTGCTCTGGTCGGTATCGGTCTGGATGCCGATGGCCAGCGCCGGTGGAGGCTCTTTCCCGAAAGCCTCTAAAAACCTTTACAGATACCGCATAATAGACTTCCGGCCTCACGCCTTCAAAAATTTTGAGATATTTAATTTACTATTCTTTGCACATAAAGTGTGGAGGACATTAAATTTTTTCTTGACAAAAATATGTTTCTATATATAAATATAGAAATTATCAATGATAATCCTTCTCATGACTGGTTAAAAAGTGTTGCAATTCATTGGAGATCGTCTTTAAATCAAATATCTTCAATATGGGGAATCGGTGGGTGGCTGCTCCAGTAGAATGAATTTTTATATGGGAAGCCATCCACTCCCCTTCCAACATTCCAAGGAGGTGCGATTATGATAGCTTTTAGAAAATGGTGTTTTATGATTTGCATCGCAATGGTTTTCGTTATTTCAGGTATCTGCCCTGGATTAACCCAGGAGATCAAGGGCCCCATTAAGATCATCGTGCCCTACGCGGCCGGGGGCAGTTCGGATATTGTGGCTCGACTTATTGCGGACAAAATGAAAGACCTCCTGGGCCAGGCGGTCATTGTTGAGAACAAACCAGGCGCTGGTGGCCGAATCGGCGCTGAATATGCCAAGGGCCAACCGGGTGATGGGAGCTCCATGCTGGTTATGAATCCCGCTCTGTTTGTTGTGAGTCCATTGGTTTATTCCAAATTACCCTACGACCCGGACAACGATTTCAAGCCCGTATCCCAAATCCAAGTCTATCAGTTCATCCTCTCTGTCCCGGCAAGTTCTCCTATTAAGGATGTGAAAGACCTGATCGATTGGATAAAGAAGAATCCGAAACAGGCCAACTACGGTTCCCCGGCTACAGGGAGCCTCCCCCACTTCTTCGGTTTAATGATCGGTAAATATGCCGGGGTTGAAATGGTCCATGTGTCTTACAATGGATCAGGCCCTCTTATCACTGCCTTGATCGGTGGTCAAATTCCAATGGGTGTGGATACTTACGATGCCCAGTCAGCACATCATCCTGATAAAATCCGGATTCTGGCCACTGCTGGAGCTTCCCGCAAGCACCCCAATATCCCAACTTTTAAGGAGTTGGGATACAAGGATATTGAAGGGGCAGGCTGGAATGGGATCATGGTTCCCTCCAAGACACCCCAGGCGGTCATTGACAAGCTGAACCAGGCAATCGTCAAGGCTGTCAAAATGCCGGATGTGACGCTGAAACTCCAACAGCTTGGGGCTGATGTGAGCGGGACCACAGCAGAAGAATTCGCCGGAATCATCAAGCAAGATCGCGAAAAATGGGGGCCCATCATCAAGGCATCAGGATTCAAAGCTGAGTGATCTGACCCTGTGATCGCCCAAACCGTTGCCCTAGTTCGTTATGTCGGTCCAAGGTTATCCTTTGGGCCGACACCATTTATTTTCCCGCCCACCTCATATCAATCCACAGAGACCAATGGATGGGGGTTGTGATGCACATCAGAAACACTAAAGATTTAAACGCCGGTCTTATATTTATGCTATTTGGTATAGCCGCAATGGTTTTTGCCAGAAGTTACCAAATCGGCACAGCGGCAAAGATGGGATCCGGATACTTTCCTTTCATCCTTGGTTTCATGCTTACAGTGTTAGGGTTTGTGATTTCGATAAGGAGTCTCTCCGCAGGAAGAGGGGTAAGAAGGGCAGTGTCCTTTCGGATTAGGCCGGTTGTCCTCGTGCTTTCTTCTGTTGTCCTCTTCGGGCTGCTCCTTCGGCCACTTGGTCTCTTACTTTCTACAGTTATTCTTATCATTCTATCAAGCAGGGCGAGTGACGAGCATAAGACAAAGGAAGCCATCCTGAATGCCTTCGTGCTGCTCGCCATCGTTTTAATCATCTTTGTTTACTTCCTCAGATTCCAGATACCCCTTTTGCCTTCATTTCTGACCGGCCTAACCTCAATACGAGGATAGACGATATGGATCTCTTTTCCAATCTGGCGCTCGGTTTTCAAACGGTATTCTGTCCGCAGAACCTTCTCTACTGTTTCCTCGGGACGTTGATCGGGACGCTCATTGGCGTGCTACCGGGGATTGGACCCGTTCAGACAATTGCCATCCTCCTCCCCGCAACCTTTGCTTTACCTCCTGTTACGGCTTTGATTATGCTCGCTGGTATCTACTACGGGGCTCAATATGGCGGGTCTACCACATCCATTTTAGTGAATGTGCCAGGAGAGGCCTCTTCGGTCGTGACCTGCCTGGACGGCTATCAGATGGCCCTTCAGGGTCGAGCAGGGGCTGCCCTCACGATCGCAGCGCTCGGCTCTTTTGTTGCAGGTTCATTCGCCACACTCCTTCTTGCCGTCTTAGCCATCCCTTTGTCGGAACTTGCTTTCAAATTCGGACCGGCGGAGTACTTCTCACTGATGGTCTTTGGATTAATCGGTTCCATTGTGTTTGCTTCGGGATCGGTGATCAAAGCCGTGGGGATGGTTGTGCTTGGTCTGCTCCTTGGGGTGGTGGGCACGGACATTACGAGCGGCACTCAGCGCTTCTCTTTCGGCATCCCCGAACTGGCCGATGGCATCGGATTTGTCCCTCTTGCCATGGGCCTTTTCGGTATATCCGAGATCATCAAGAGCCTTGAACGAAGAGAAAAGCGTGAGATTCTCAAAAGTAAAATAATGGGGTTTTGGATGTCCAAAAAGGAGATCAAGGCGGCTGCACCCGCTGTGGTTCGTGGAACGCTCACCGGATCCCTGTTGGGAATTCTGCCAGGCGGGGGCGCCATCCTCGCTTCATTTATCTCCTATATGCTGGAGAAGAAGATCTCCCGTGACCCTGGAAGTTTTGGTAAAGGCAACATCCGTGGTGTTGCATCTCCAGAGTCGGCGAACAACGCGGCTTCACAAACCTGCTTCGTACCCCTCCTCACACTCGGGATACCGCCCAATGTCATCTTAGCAATGATGGCTGGCGCAATGATCATTCACGGCATTCAACCAGGACCCCGGGTCATCAGCAGCAACCCCTCACTCTTCTGGGGTGTTATCGTATCTATGTGGGTCGGCAACGTGATGTTGGTAATCTTGAACTTGCCGTTGATCCGGATATGGGTGAAACTCCTCTCTGTTCCCTACCGTCTCCTCTACCCTGCCATCCTGCTCTTTTGCTGTATCGGCATCTATAGCGTTAACAATAATACCTTTGACATCGGGTTAACAGCGCTCTTCGGGCTTCTGGGTTACCTTTTCGCAAAACTTAAATGTGAGCCGGCACCGTTAATCCTGGGCTTTGTTTTGGGACCGATGATGGAAGAGAATTTGCGGCGAGGCATGCTCCTCTCACGGGGCGATCCTTCGGTCTTTTTCGCCCGTCCGTTGTCTCTTCTGTTCTTGCTGATGGCCCTTGCCATGTTAGTCGTTATTATCCTCCCGGCCATCCGTCGGAAAAGGGAGGACGCCTTCCACGAGGAAGGGGAGAAAGGGTAAAATGGAGATCAAAATGGCGCAACGGAAGAAATTACCTCTGTATCTCCAAATTGAGTCGATTCTCAAATCGAAAATCCTTACGGGAGAATTGAAGGAGGGCGATCGTCTTCCTC
>DYHU01000025.1:0-18335 GCA_020724025.1 Syntrophorhabdus sp.
CTGAGGCATTAATCCCTCTGCTAAAATTCGGTTGAAAGAAGAAGGGAGAGAGTGATATAAAATAGGTGAGAGTGAAGTCCGATCAATGACAAAAAAGACGTTCTGTTTTCAATCTCTTTTATTAATTCTCATCCTTTTAGTCTTTTTAGTCTTTCATTCACCAGCAGAGGGGATAGACACCCTCCTCCTAAAGGCAGAGATCAAGCCAATAAAAGGTAATCCCGTTGCCCCCAATTTTAGCCTCGAAGACCTTAATGGTAAAAAGGTAGATTTAAAGCAATTTAGAGGGAAAATCGTCTTTCTCAACTTCTGGGCAACCTGGTGCGGTCCCTGTAAAGAGGAGATGCCTTCGATGGAGGGTTTATACCAGAAGTTCAAGGAGAAAAACTTCGTCTTTTTAACCATCTCTGTGGATTATGAGGAGAAAAAGAAGGTAAAGGAATTTATCGATAAACACCATTATACCTTTCCGGTCTTAATCGACTCCAAGTGCCTCACACTTGAACTTTATGGAGTCAAAGGAATTCCCACAACCATACTGATCGATAAGAAAGGAAGGATGGTGGGAAGAGCAGTCGGTCCCAGGGATTGGAAGCATCCGGAAATCGTATCCCTCCTGAGCTCGCTTCTTGAGAAAAAAGAATAAACCAGACCCTGAACCAAGTCCAGGGTGACCTAAAGGGGCTACCACGGAAATTTTTTAAAAAATATCTTGACAAATATAATAAAGAATTTTATATTTAATTCACGTTTATTTAGGTGGAAAAATGAGATTATCTACACAGAGCCGTTACGGAGTGAGAGCAATTTTTGATATTGCCTATCATTCTGAAGGGTTAAATACACAGGTGAAGGATATATCCAGACGAGAGGGAATCTCCCCAAGGTATATTGAACAGATATTCCAGAAATTAAAAAGGGGAGGGATCATCGGTAGCAAGAGAGGACCTTCGGGAGGATACTTTTTGAATAAGAAACCTGAGGAAATCACCGTGGGGGGGATCATTCGGATTACCGAAGGGAATATCAATCCTGTGCTCTGTGTCAGTCCTGAAGATTCAAGTAAACCCTGTGAGAGGTCAGGAGAATGTGTTACCCAAATTGTCTGGAACGAAGCAGGGATGAGGCTAAAGGAATATTTTGATTCAATAACAATCAAAGATCTCTGTAAAATGGCCAAAGAAATGGGACTAAAAAAGGAACTTGACCGGAGATTTATTTATTATATTTAATTTTTATCTTGACATAAATTATAAACTATATTATTGTTTGCTTTAAAAGGGGTTAAAAAATGATAAATATTCTTTTTTATCAAACAATTAGCGATATGATAATGTAAAAGAAGATAAGGGGAAATTTGTCCATTTCCCCTTATCTTTTGGAAACAAACTTGATAAAAATAATAAGCTTTAAATTAAACTAATATGCAAATAAAAGGTGAGAATATGAGCTATATAAAAGGTCTGAAATGCAGGGAGTGTAGACGGGAGTATTCGATCAAGCCGGTTCATGTCTGCGAATTCTGCTTTGGTCCTCTTGAGGTTGTTTATGATTATGAGGAGATCAAAAAGAGTTTAAATCGAAGAGAGATAGAAGGAAGGCCCAAAACGATGTGGCGATACAGAGAACTTCTGCCCCTGGAGTCAGAACCTTCTGTGGGAAGAAATGTTGGGTTTACACCGCTTATCAAAGCAGAAAGGCTTGGCAGGGCTCTGGGCGTCAAGGAGCTCTACTTGAAGAATGATGCGGTCAATCATCCCACCCTCTCGTTTAAGGACAGGGTCGTCTCTGTTGCGGTTTCAAAAGCCAAAGAGTTCGGGTTTGAGGTCGTCTCCTGCGCATCAACGGGAAATCTTGCCAACTCGGTTGCCGCCCTGGCCGCAGAGGGAGGGCTGGAGAGTTTCATCTTTGTCCCTCATGATCTGGAACAGGGGAAGATCCTCGGCACATTGATCTACGGGACGAACCTGATCGGTATCACCGGAAGTTATGATGAGGTCAACCGACTCTGCAGTGAGATTGCTGAGAATTACAGATGGGCCTTCGTCAATATCAACATCCGGCCCTTTTATGCAGAGGGATCGAAGACCTTTGGATATGAAATTGCGGAACAGATGGGGTGGAAGGTGCCCCGGCATGTGGTCGTCCCGATGGCTGGAGGTTCCCTCATCACAAAGATCTGGAAAGGTTTCAACGAACTGAAATTGATCGGCCTGCTCGATGGAGTCGATACCAGAATCCATGGGGCCCAGGCTTCGGGGTCGAATCCCATTGTGGCCGCTTTTAAAGAGGGAATCGACTGGATTAAGCCCCAACGGCCTAAAACCATTGCCAAGTCTCTGGCCATAGGAAACCCTGCGGATGGTTTCTATGCGCTTAAAACAATTCGGGAGTCCGGAGGATCGGCCGAAGATGTGTCGGATGAGGAGATTGTGGAAGCCATGAAACTCCTGGCCCGGACCGAAGGGATCTTCACGGAGACAGCCGGCGGAGTGACGGTCGGAGTGACGAAGAAGTTGATCGATCAAGGAATCATTCCGAGAGATGAATCGATTCTCATCTCCATTACGGGGAATGGTTTAAAAACACAGGAGGCGGTTCAGGATAAGGTTGGCCGCCCGGTGATTATTGAGCCGAAGTTCTCGGAGTTTGAGAAGATCGTCACACCGAAACAGAAAAGGTATAGAGAGACCTCGATTCAGGCTACGATTTAAGATTGGAGGAGGAAAAGATGAACATTCGAGTAAGAATACCAACGCCGCTGAAAAAGCTGGCTGGAGAACAGGATATCGTATTAGCAAACGGGAATACGGTTGGAGAGGTGATCCAATGGCTTACCGAAACTTATCCGGGACTCAAGGAGAGGCTCAGGGATGAACAGGGCGAGGTGAGGCGATTCATCAATATCTATGTGAATGATGAGGATATCCGATTCAACCAGAACCTTGAAACCCCCGTAAAAGACGGGGATCAGATCTCCATCATTCCAGCCATTGCCGGAGGGTCCTCCAAGAAGAGGAGGGTGACACTCACTTTCCCCTCGGAAAGGATCAAAGAACCGGTGATCTATAATATCGGCCATCGCTTTAAGATCGTCACCAACATTCGCAGCGCCAATGTCACGGAGAATGTGGGCTGGGTCACCCTGGAGATTGATGGAGAAGAGGAAGAATACCTGAAGGCCCTCCATTATTTAAAGGAGATTGGGGTAAAGGTTGAACCGGTGGAGAAGGATGTGATTGAGTAGAGTGTAACTAATCAAAGGAGAATGAGATGGGTGAAAGGGCTAAACAATTATTCTGGAAAGTGGCAGGTCCTCTGCTCAGAAGGGCTTTAAAAGGGAAACACAGGGACGTTTCCGAAATTTCCATTCAGGAGGCGAACCGTCTTCTCAAAAGAGGAGAAAGAATGATCGTCCTCGATGTCCGTGAGAAGGAGGAACTGGCGCTGGGCTATCTCAAAGATTCTGTTTTTATCCCCCGGGCCAACCTGCCGGAGAAGGCAGAGACACTGCTTCCCGAAAAAGATGTTCCCATTGTCGTCTACTGCGCGGCAGGGGTGCGTTCCCTCCTGGCGGCCAAGACCTTGAAGGAGATGGGCTACCGTCAGGTTTCTTCAATGAGGGAAGGCATTGAGGGATGGAAGGCCGCAGGATATGAGGTGGCAAGTGATTCAGGGCTGACCTCGGAGCAGCTTACCCGTTACAGCCGCCATATTCTTTTGAAAGAGGTTGGAGCAGAGGGGCAGGCCCAGCTTTTAAAAGCAAAAGTCCTTCTGGTCGGCGCAGGCGGCCTGGGCTGTCCGGCTGCCCTCTATCTGGCGGCATCAGGAGTGGGAACACTGGGGATCATCGATGATGACCGTGTGGATCTGACCAATCTCCAGCGGCAGATATTACACCGCACCTCTGATGTGGGAAGACCAAAAACCGAATCGGCTAAAGAGGCCATCGCCAGGATCAATCCCGATGTAAAGGTTGTTACCTATCCCGAGCGCCTCACATCCGAAAATGCGATGAAGATATTTGAGGAATACGACATCATAGTGGACGGGTCGGATAACTTTCCGACCAAGTATCTGGTCAACGATGCCGCTTTCTTTACGGGAAAGCCCTTTGTCTATGGCGGAGTGTTTCAATTTGAAGGGCAGGCAAGTGTCTTTTCTCCCGGGAATGGAGGTCCCTGTCTTCGTTGCCTCTTTCCTGAGCCTCCTCCACCCGGGCTTGTCCCCAGCTGAGATGAAGCAGGCGTCCTGGGAGTTGTGCCCGGGCAAATCGGTCTGATCCAGGCCACAGAGGCGATCAAACTCATTTTGAAAAAGGGAAAACCCCTGATCGGACAATTCCTGATCTATAACTCGCTGGAGGTGGAATTCAAACTCTTTCCGATTAAGAAGAGTCCGTCCTGTCCCCTCTGCAATGAAGAGCCAAAGATTAAGGAACTGGCTGATTATCATGAGGCGTGCGGCCTGGACAGCAGAAGTCAGGCCACGGTTTGATTTCATCTGACTGTTGCATCAAATCGGAAGCGAGCAGGAATTTCTTACAACGTTTATGTTTAGCAGGGGGAGTAAGGAGAGAGAGAAAGATGGTATGGATCAATCATAAGTCAAAAAGATTGGTTGAGGGTTTCACTTTAACCCTCATCTCAGTTTTTGTTATTCTCATATCAGGCCAACTGGCCCTGGCTATACCCAATGGAGGATATACGCGACCCGAACTTCTGATTCAACCTGAAGACCTAAAGGCACTGATCGATAAGAAGGATCCTGACATCCGGATTATCGATATCCGTGAGAAGGTGAAGTATCTCGCCGGCCATGTTCCGGGAGCCGTCCATGTCTGGCGGCCGGATATTGTTGATAAGAACCACCTCATCCCGGGCATGATGGCTCCTCAGGAACAGATCGAGGAGCTGATGGGAAGACTGGGGATAAGCGATAAACATACGCTCGTCATCTATTCCGACGGTCCTGACCATACGCGCCTGTGGTGGATCCTGGCTTATTACGGCTTCCCGATCAACCGGTTGAAGTTACTCGATGGAGGGCCCGATGGGTGGAAGACCAAGGGGTATCCGACTGAAATGATTCCTCCGCAGGTCAGTCAGGCCCAATTTAAACTGCCCGGCAAGACAAAATCGACAGAACCTCTGCTATGCAACTTGCCCGAGGTTAAAGAGGCTCTGAAAAGCCCCAAGAAGATTGTTCTAGATGTCCGGGCGAGAAAGGAATATCTGGGTGAGGAGACTCTGGCGGGAGCAGTTAAACCAGGGAGAATCCCCGGAGTCGCTTTCATCGAGTGGAGGGAGGCTTTAATCAAGGAAGGACCTTATAAGGGGTACTGGAGGTCAGGCGACGAGATCAAAAAAATCTTCTCTGACATCGGCGTGACGCCGGATAAAGAGATCTATATCTATTGACAATCCGGGGTCCGTTCGACTCACAGTTTGGTGAGTCTCTACTTGGTAGGTTATCCCCTTGAGAGATTACGGAATTATGACGGTTCCTGGATCGAATGGAGCCGGAGTACAGAGGCCATTGAAACAGGGCCACCGACCGGTGGGCCTGAAAAAAAATGAACGAAAACGAATAAGATTTACGGGCACGGTTCACGGACACGGTCACGTGATTTAATGATGATACGAATTCCAAAGCCCATCTATATCGCCATGATTGAACATGCCCGGAAGGAGTCGCCTCTGGAATGCTGCGGGATTCTGAGCGGAAAGGATGGAACGGTTCAGAAGGCCTTCGAATTGAGGAATGAAGAGCAGAGCCCGATTCGATATTCGATGTCTCCCAAGGAGCAATTGAAGGTCTTCGAGGAGATGGACAGGGAGGCACTGGAGATGATGGCCATCTACCATTCCCATACACACACCCTCCCTTTTCCATCGGAGACCGATGTGGGATTGGCTTTCTATCCTGATGTGGCATCTGTAATCATTTCTCTGAAAGAAGAGACACCGGTTGTGAAGGCCTTTCAGATCAGGGAGGATGCGATCTACCCCGAAGAGATCGAGGTGATCCCTTGATTTGAGATCTCAGATTTAAGATTTGAAAATTTTAATCAGAAATCTGCAATCTGAAATCTAAAATTGGAAGCGTCTATGGAAGCCCTGCAAATAAGAGATGAATTAGAATCCCGCAGAGAGTTGAAAAAGGAGTGGCCCTTATCTCTTCTCACCTCGATCGGCAATACGCCCCTGATTCAGGTCCTACAGTTGACAAAGCACCTCAGGGGGGTTCAGATCTTTGCAAAGGCCGAGTGGCTTAATCCAGGTGGTTCTGTAAAGGATCGTGCGGGGTTGAAAATCATTGAAGATGGGGAGAGGTCGGGTCAACTCAGACGGGATAAGACTATTCTTGACTCTACATCAGGCAATACAGGGATTGCCTACGCCATGATCGGTGCAATCAGGGGTTATAGAGTGGAACTGGTCGTGCCAGAAAATATCAGTGAGGAGAGAAAGAAAGCACTCGAAGCTTATGGTGTAAAACTGATCTTCACGGATCCCCTGATGGGTTCAGACGGAGCCCTTGTCGAAGCCAATAGGATTTATGAGGCCAATCCGGACTTCTATTTTAAGGCGGATCAATATAACAATCCCTCAAACTGGAAAGCCCACTACGAGACCACAGGAATCGAGATTCTTCACCAGACCAGAGGGAAAGTGACCCACTTCGTTGCAGGCGTGGGAACTGGCGGCACATTGATGGGTACAGGGAGAAGGTTGAAGGAGCATAACCCCCGAATAAGACTTTTCGGGGTTCAGCCGGACAGCAGCTTTCATGGGATAGAAGGGTTGAAGCATATTGAAACCGCCATCCGGCCAGGCATTTATGATGAAACCATCTTGAATGGGACATTCTTTGTGAAGACAGAAGATGCCTTTGAAATGGCGCGCCGCCTCGCCAGGGAGGAAGGCCTCTGGGTAGGTCCTTCTTCGGGCGCTGCTTTCTGGGCCTCATTAAAGTTGGCGGAGTCGATAGACTGGGGTGTGATTGTGACCATTTTCCCGGATGGAGGGGCCCGATATCCTGAGTATTGCCTTGATTGTGAAAGACATAAGAAACGGCTCTCAGTTGAACATTCAAAGCTAAGACCTTCACCCCCCTAAAGGTTTAGCCGTTTGGCTGAGAGCCATTTCTTTCTACAAAACGCATTAACCATAAGAGCGCCTGTCATTCCCGCCCCGTATCAAGTACGGGGTAAACTCCGGCGGGAATCCAGGGGTTTAAAATACTGGATTCCCGTTTTCACGGGAATGACATAAGCGGAGACTTTTTCAAAGAGCTAAAGTGGAACGAGGAGAATGATTTTGAGAATCGCCGGAATCTTTATCATCATCGCAATCCTCTTTTCCTATATCCCGGCAGTTTCGATAGATGGGTGTCCAGAAGAGGATCATTCCACAAATAAGGGAATGGATTGTGGATACGCTTTCCACTGTCCGCTTGTTCATGACACAGCCATGCCACAACTATCAATCCTTTCCATCAATGGCCGGTTGAGATGGATGCCGAACGTATTGAAAATTGAGGAATTGCCAAGGCTCATCTTTCATCCCCCTGAAAGATTATTCAAAATATGATCGAAAGGAATGAAGGAATTTGGCATAATGATTGCTTATAAAATCTATGTAAAGAATGAAGCATTTAAAAAAAATTTCTCCCGATTCGGAGAGAAAAAAGCAATCAGATTCTTATAAGTCAAGGTAATCAATAATAAAGCTCTTGGCCAAGGGCCTAATGGAAATTAGGTCTAACTTGCTAAAGCCTTCACCCCCCTAAAGGTTTAGCTATATGGTCAAGAGCTTTTTTGTTTTGATTTTGAACAGAATGGGTCGTAAAGAATACATGAGCCTAACTGTTTAGAATTTGGAAATTTTTAAAATTATCTATTTTATTTTCATCAGATTTGGTGTAAAATTGACCAATTTTTACATTCCAAACAGAAAGAAGGTGAAGAGATAGTGAGAAATTCGATAAAATTTTTAAGATTAACCCTCTTTTTCTCCCTCATTTTCCTCTTCTTCTCTTCCTCAGGTCAGGCGGAGAATATGCAACTGAAGCTGGACCTGTTGATTGAAGAGGCCCTTCAGAATAATCCCGAGATCTTAGCCTCGAAAAAGAGATGGGAGGTTTTTAAAGAAAAGGTCCCCCAAGCCCGTGCTCTTCCAGATCCAATGTTTGGTTTTGGGATCGTAAGCCTGCCTACCAATTTCAGCTTTAGGGACGAAGATATGACGATGAAGGAGATCTCGATCTCACAGATGTTCCCCTTTTACGGAAAAAGAAGACTCATGGGAGAAATGGCAGAAAAAGAAGCGGAAGCGGTTTTTAAAGAGATCCAGGAAAAGACCAACAGGATTATCAAAGAAGTGAAATCAACTTATTTTGAGCTTTCTTACAACTATCGTTCTATGGAAATCACACAGAGGAACAAGGAGATTCTGGAGAGTTTTGTAAAGATCGCTGAGACCCAATACGCCCTTGGGATGGGGTTACAACAAGATGTGCTCAAGGCCCATGTTGAGGTTTCCAAGATGGTCGATGAATTGATTATGCTGCGCCAGAAGAAGAGAGCCCTGGAGGCAAAGCTAAATGCCCTCCTCAATCGGTCTCCGGAAGTTCCTGTGGGAGAGCCCACAGAGGTCATTTTTAAAAATCTCCCGTACGCCATCGATGAACTTCAAAAGATAGCTGTCGAGACCAACCCCACCTTGCAGGGGATGAAGAAGATGGTCGAAGCAAAAGAAAAAGCTTATGAACTGGCCAAAAGAGAATATTATCCTGACCTTAATTTCAAATTCGCTTATGGTCAGAGGGATAACAGCCGCGGCCCGGAGGTGATGAAACGAAGAGATATGCTTACAGGAATGATGGAGATCAATATCCCCATCTTTTATAAGTCGAAACAGGACCGGAAGGTTGCGGAGACGAAAGCTGATATTCAGGTCATCGAAGCCCAGTACCGGGCGATGAAGAATGAGATTCTCTTCATGATTACCGATATGGGCTCGATGATTCAGAGGGTGGAGAGGCAGTTGGAGCTTTATAAAACCGGGATCATCCCGCAAGCGAGCCTTCAGATCAGTTCGGCCATGAGCGGTTATCGGGTGGGTAAGGCCGATTTTATGACCCTTCTTGATAGCCGGATGACCCTCTACCGGTATGAATTAGAGTATCATCAGGCCCTCACCGAATATGAAAAGAATGTGGCAAGTTTAGAAGCTATTGTTGGAAGGCAACTCTTTCAAAAGGGGGAGCAAAAATGAAAAGATCAATCTGGATGATTCTTTTATTATTGATGCCCTGGTTGGTCGCCGGCTGTGGAAAAGAGACGACCACTCATAAAGAACATCAACCAGAGGTAAAACAGGAAGCGAAGAAAGCGGATGACTTGGACATCAAGGGGCTCACCATGGAGTCGATCCAGAAGGAAGGGAAGATGCAGGAGGTGGCTCCCGGGACAGTACAGATCACGCCTGAGAAACAGCAACTCATCGGAGTTAAAATCGGAGCTGTGGAAATGAAACCTCTTGAGAAAGTGATCCGGACCGTGGGCAGGGTGGATTATGATGAGAGGAAGGTTGTCACGGTCTCACCCAAAATCGGAGGCTGGATCGAAGACCTCTATGTCGATTTCACAGGGCGGTTCGTGAGGCAAGGGGAACCCCTTCTCACGATTTACAGTCCGGAACTGGTCTCCACACAGGAAGAGTATCTCATCGCACTGCGGGCGAGGAAAGATCTGGTGAAGAGTCCATTCGCAGAGGTAGCGGCAAGCGGGAACTCCCTTGCGGAATCTGCCAAACGTCGTCTCAAACTCTGGGATATCAGTGACGATCAGATCAAAGCCCTGGAGGAGAGCGGGCAGGCGAAGAAGACGCTCACCCTCTATTCTCCCTTTAGCGGATTCGTCCTTGAAAAGATGGCTTATAAAGGGATGAGCTTAATGCCCGGCATGGCCCTCTTCAAACTGGCAGACCTCTCAGCAGTATGGCTCTATGCGGATATCTATGAATATGAACTTCCCTTCATCCGTCTGGGACAGCAGGCGGCGATCCAGCTTTCCTATCTTCAGGGAGAGACCTTTACCGGAAAGGTGATCTATATCTACCCTTCCCTCAATCCCGAGACTCGAACTGCAAAGGTGAGATTCGAAATTCCGAATTCTCACGAAAGGCTCAAACCGGAGATGTATGCCAATGTGGAAATCAAGGTTCACTTGGGGCAAAAACTGGTTGTCCCGGAAGGGGCGATCATCGATACGGGTTTGCGACAGTTGGCCATCATCGATAAAGGATCGGGCTATTTTGAACCAAGGGAGGTGAAGGTAGGGGCAAAGGTGGATAATTACTATGAGGTGATCAAAGGGCTCAAAGCCGGAGAAAAAGTGGTGACGAGCGCCAATTTCCTCATCGACTCTGAATCAAAACTGAAAGAGGCTATTGGAAGCGTTGGTTCAGCCCATGCAGGCCACGGCAAATAGAAGTTATGAGTTCGGAGTTTCGAGTTCGGAGACTCAAAAAGCTGAAAACCAAATCTTCTTCCTTTGACTCCGAACTCCGAACTAATCACTCCGAACTGATTTTATGGAGGATTCCATGATCAATAAACTAATCGAGCTTTGTGCCCATAATAAATTTATGGTTTTCCTTTTAATCGGAATGGCGACCTTATGGGGATTATATTCCATTAAGAACATAACGCTCGATGCAATTCCTGATCTTTCAGACACTCAGGTCATCATCTTCTCGCGATGGGATCGAAGCCCTGACATCATGGAAGATCAGGTTACCTATCCCATCGTCTCAGCGCTTCTGGGTGTTCCGAAAGTGAAAGATATCCGGGGCTTCTCTGATTTTGGATATTCCTATGTCTATATCATCTTTGAGGACGGAACAGACATATACTGGGCACGTTCGCGAACACTTGAATATTTAAGCAACATCCTACCTCGGCTCCCCCAAGGAGTACAAGTTGAATTAGCTCGTGACGAAACGGCTATTGGATGGGTCTTCCAGTACGCCCTCGTTGACAAGACGGGGAAAAATGATCTTGCTCAATTGAGATCATTTCAGGATTGGCATCTCCGGTATGCCCTTCAGGCAGTGCCTGGAGTCGCTGAAGTTGCACCCATAGGTGGTTTTGTCAAACAGTATCAGGTGAACGTGGATCCGAATAAGCTGGCGGCTTACAACATCCCCATTGAACGGGTGATCGCGGCAGTCCGTGCAGGGAATAATGATGTAGGCGGAAGGTTAGTTGAGTTTTCAGGGCTTGAATACATGGTTCGTGGCCGTGGTTACATCAAGAAAGTCTCTGATGTTGAAAACATCGTGGTAGGCACCAGCAGAAGTGGTGGTATCCCAATCTTGGTCAAAGACCTCGGGAACGTCACATTGGGCCCTGACATCAGACGGGGCATTGCCGAGCTCAATGGCGAAGGAGAGGTCGTCGGCGGCATTGTCATCATGCGCTATGGAGAAAATGCTCTGAAGGTAATTGAGCGAGTCCGCACAAAGTTAGAAGAACTTCAGCCATCGCTTCCGCCCGGCGTCGAGATTGTGACGACCTATGATCGCGCTGAGTTGATCGAGCATGCCATCGAGACGCTCAAGGGGACGCTGATTGAAGAATTGGTCATTGTCAGCATCGTGATCATGATTTTTCTCTGGCACATCCCATCCGCCCTCGTTCCCATTATTACCATTCCAATTACAATTATTCTTTCCTTTATTCCTATGTATTTAATGGGATTGACAGCCAACATCATGAGTCTCGGTGGAATTGCCATTGCCATTGGGGCCATGGTGGATGCGGCCATTGTTGTCGTCGAGCAGACGCATAAAAAACTGGAACACTGGGACGCTGCAGGCCGGCCGGGCAGTTACAAAGACGTGGTGATCAACGCAGTTAAGGAAGTTGGTGGGCCAAGCTTTTTTGCACTTCTTGTTATCGCCGTCTCGTTTATGCCTGTTTTTACACTCGAAGGGGTGGAGGGTCGTCTCTTCAAACCCCTGGCTTTCACGAAGAACTTCTCCATGGCGATTGCAGCGGTTCTGGCCATCACACTCGATCCGGCCATACGGTTGCTTTTTACTCACATGGACCCTTATAAATTCAAACCAAAGTTCTTATGCCGCATCGTCAATGCCCTGCTGGTCGGCAAGATCCACAGTGAGGAGACACACCCGATCAGCAAGCCCTTGATGAAGATCTATCACCCTGTTTGCGAGTTTACGCTGAGACACAAGTGGGCTACAGTGATTGTAGCGGTGCTCATTGTGATCGCCACAATTCCAATCTTTAAAAGGCTTGGTTCCGAATTCATGCCGCCCCTCTTTGAAGGAAATCTCCTCTACATGCCAACCACTTTACCAGGCATTTCAGTAACAGAAGCGCAGAAATTACTCCAGGTTCAAGACAAAGTATTAAAGACCTTCCCTGAAGTCCATCATGTCTTTGGCAAGGCTGGCCGCGCAGAAACGGCAACCGATCCGGCCCCATTCTCTATGATGGAAACAGTCGTTCTTCTCAAACCCCAATCGGAGTGGCCTAAAGTCCCGAGATGGTACTCTTCGTGGGCGCCCGACTGGCTGCAGAAAATTCTTCGGAGAGTCTGGCCCGATCATAAAAGTCCGGATGAACTGATTTATGGCCCGGGGGGCCTTGATGAAAAGATGCGGTTTCCTGGTGTCTCCAACGCCTGGACCATGCCCATCAAGGCCAGGGTTGATATGCTTTCGACAGGTGTGAGAACACCCATCGGGATCAAGATCATGGGTGCGGATTTAGAAATAGTTCAGCAGCTCGGCGAGCATATCGAAATGGTTCTGAAAAATGTGCCAGGTACAAAAAGCGTCTTCGCTGAGCGTACAGCAGGTGGTTATTTCCTTGACTTCACCCTCAAGCGCGAGGAACTGGCCCGCTACGGATTATCCATTGATCAGGCGAATAACATCGTGATGTCGGCGATTGGAGGGGAGAACGTTACGACCACGATCGAAGGACGGGAAAGATATCCGGTCAATGTTCGTTATTTTAGAGAGCTCCGGGATGATGTGGAGAAGCTTAGAAGGGTTCTCGTGCCGATCCAGGCAGGTGGCACAGGTGCGACCACTGGAATGGGTGGAATGGGAGGAACCATTAGCCCGGCAGGAGGCTCAGGGGTCGGGCGCATTCCTTTGGGGCAGTTGGCAGAGATATCTCTGAAGACAGGCCCAGCTATGATTCGTGATGAAAACGGGAGGCTCTCCGGCTATGTTTATGTTGATTTTGACACCTCAAAACGCGACATTGGGGGTTATGTCGCCGATGCGAAGAAAGCCATCCGAGAAAGTCTGAAACTCCCGGTAGGCTATCAGTTAATCTGGAGCGGTCAGTTTGAGTACATGGAGCGGGTCAAGGAGCGCCTCTTCATCGTTGTGCCCATCACCATCTTCCTTGTCTTCCTTCTCCTCTACTTCAACACCTTATCGATCACGAAGACAATGATCATTTTTCTCGCTGTTCCTTTTTCTGCCGTGGGCGCCATATGGTTCCTTTACCTTCTTGGCTACAACACAAGCATCGCCGTCTGGGTGGGTTTGATCGCATTGATGGGTGTGGATGCAGAGACTGGGATGTTTATGCTCCTCTACCTCGATCTGGCCTATAAGGATGCTCAGGCGAAAGGGAAGATGAGGAACTGGGATGACCTGAGGGAAGCAATTGTTGAGGGTGCGGTGAAGCGACTTCGACCCAAGGTGATGACAGTGGGAGTGATGTTCATGGCCCTGGTTCCGATCATGTGGTCAACGGGCGCTGGCGCCGATGTCATGAAGCGCATTGCCGCGCCCATGATTGGCGGCATCTTCACATCGTTCATTATGGAGTTGGGCGTCTATCCTGCTATCTACGCCATTTGGAAATGGAACTTTGGTCTGAAGAAGCAGTTACACGCCAGTGGTGAGCCGCTGACATAATCATAACTCAGGGCTTTAGCCCTGATGTCTCAGCCCTAAAGGCCTGAGTTACGGTTCGATTGGTGGGACATTCCTGTCCCGCCTGTGCTCCCTTTTTTCCCTCCCCCTTTGATGGGGGAGGGCGTGGGTGGGGGTGAGGGGGTTAAGAAGCACTGAACAGGCCTATGGAAGCATTTCCACAGTGGATCATAATTTTAATTGTCGTCGTCGTCCTAACAAGGGTAGCGGTGTTGTTGGCCAGGCGGTTTGACATGCCCGCTATCACGATTCAACTGCTAATCGGGATTCTTCTCGGCCCGTCCCTGCTCAATCTTTTAGGAGTTCCCATGGTTCTGGGAACATGGGGAAGTCCTTCTTCTGGCCCACTCCATGGCGTTTTGAAAATTCTTGCCGAGATTGGGCTGATTCAACTCATGTTCCTCGCTGGTCTGGAGGTGGATTGGCGTGAGTTGAAAAAATTACTCAGACCTTCTTTTTCTGTGGGCGCCTGGGGATTTGTTTTGACTGCGGTGAGCGTTGTGGTCGTCACGCGAATGTTTGTAGATCGCTGGTCAGAAGCATTAGCAATGAGCGCCATCATGTCAGCCTCAAGCTTCGGAATTTCAATTTATTACTTCAGCGAAAGAAAGCTCCTTGATTCGCGGGTTGCGGTCATGGTATCGGGAGCCGCTATCATGAGTGGCTTGTTGACAATTCTATTGATGATTGCCAGCCAGGCCACGAATTATTCGGTGGCGTATGGAGCATTTAAGATGACCATTGCCGTTTCATGGCTCTTGGCGAAGCTCATTATGTTTTTTGCTGTCGCATACTTTTTGACTTCCCGTTTTCTGAAACTCGTTGCAAAAACCGGTTTTGAAAAAAGACCACGTCAAATACTCATCGGCTATCTTTTGCTGGTAGCTGCATTGTATGCCTGGGCGTCAATGCATTTTGGAAGCTTTGTTGCTGTGGGAGTTGCCTCTCTGGGAGGCATACTGCTTGGGACGGCAAACCTCGGGCTGAAAGAAAAACTTGCAAAAGGACTTGGGTCTGTCTTGACTTCACTCCCTATCGGAGTGTTGTTTGTGGTGTTTGGGATGGAAGTAAATTTTAATGAGACAGAGTGGAATACCGTTTTTTTGGTAGTGCTTTTTGCGGCGGTCATCGGCGCCAAGTGGATAGGAGGATGGATTGCTACACGGGGTATGTTGGGTTCATTGCATGAACGAATCCAGATCATGTTTGGGGCTTTGCCGCAGGGTGAAATGGGGATGTTGATCGCTGCCTACCTGTTTTCCCGCGGGCTGATAAATCCCTCATCCTTCAACACCGCAATCATTGTAGTAGTCATGTTGACAATGATCACACCGGTGCTGATGAAAATCGCCCATTACTTTCCCTCTCCCTTAACGGGAGAGGGTGGGGGTGAGGGTGAATAGATTTAGCCTTGCTTTGAGGGAGGTGGTCGAGATGAAACATCGAATCGTTTATTGGTCAATAGGTTTAATTTTGGTGACGATGGCGGTTTTGGCCTTTGCCCATGAGAAGACAGGCTGGATGGCTCCAGAGGAGGCAAAAAAGATGAAAAATCCGATCAAGGCCACAAAAGTTTCCATAGAGAAAGGAAAAGAGATCTATGAAAAAAAATGTGCCCTCTGCCACGGTGTGAAAGGAGACGGGAAAGGCCCCGCCTCAGCGGGATTAAATCCAAAGCCCACCAATTTTAGAGAATCTCATGGAGAGAAGATGACCGATGGAGAACACTTCTGGAAGATCACAGAGGGTAGAGGTTCCATGCCTTCCTATGAAAAGGATTTAACCGCCGAGGAGAGATGGCATGTGATCAATTATATTAATACGTTCATGAAACACAAATGACCCCTATTACCCTCCCCCTTGATGGGGGAGGGTATGGGTGGGGGTGTAAAGGAGGATTAGAATGAGACGTCTCTTGATGGTTATTGTTTCGGCAATCTATCTTCTTTTCGGGAACTCGAATATGGTTTCCGCTCAATTTTCAGAAGCAGGGGTAGACAAATTCAGAGTAGCTGTGGAGGCTCCTTATTTTACCCTGAAAGAGTTGGGCGGGGGGAAAGTCTCTCTTAAAGAATTGAGAGGGAAGATCATCCTTCTAAACTTCTTCGCACCCTACTGACCCGATTGCCGGAAGGAGTCTCCTTCCTTTGTGAAACTTCACGAAGAGTTAAAAGGCGCGGACTTGGTCATGCTAAAGGTGGCTATCAAAGAGAAAGAGGAGGATTTGAGGAAATACAAGAACGAATTCAAAATCTCCTCACCTATACTTCTTGACGAAAAGGCGGAAGTGGCCAATGCTTATGGTATTCAGAGCCATCCTCAGACCTTCTTCATTAGTCGTGAGGGGAAAGTCGTGGGAAGGGCCCTTGCCGGAAAAGATTGGACTTCAAGAAGTATGAAAAATCTTATTCAATACCTTCTGAGGGAGGGGAAATGAGAACGAGAAACCTGGAAAAGGTATCCTGTTTGATAATGGTCATTTTCTTTGGCCTCCTTGCCACCCGATGCGCAACGCCGAAAGAAGAGCTTCATGTCCACGGAGAAACGGCCTCCATGAAGACTTATCCCAAAGGCTATGTTCATCCTCTAACCGAAATCAATCTCGATAAGGTAATTAACGAGAATCGAGGCTTAAAGGTCGTGGAAGAAAACGCTACAACTGTCCATGACTATTATCGGGGAGCAGTGCAGGAGAAGGCAGAAGGTGAAAAGTTTTTAAAAGAGGGCAAGTGGGAAGAGGCACAAATCCCTCTCGAAAAGTCTAATCGGTTCTTACGGGTCGTCCTGAAATATCTTTCAGAGGACGAAGCCTATCGGAATATCTACGGTGACCATGTAGTGATTTTCCTGCCCAATCTCTTGATGGCAGACAATTACCTGAAGTTGATCACCCTCTTTCAAAAGATAGGAAAAGACGATAAGGCGATTGAGGCCAAGGGTCATGGAAACTATTATCTTTCTCAATCTCTGAAGAATGTAAAAACAGAGTGGGCATTTCAGATCAAAAAGGGATTTGGAGAAGACATGCCCAAGAAATGAGGAATCTATGAAAAGAGTCTGGATTTTAGTTTTCATTCTGTTTTTGATTTTGATTTTCCCTCAAGTCAGTTTCTCAAAGAATGCTGTCAGGCTCTACCTTTTCTTTTCCGAACAAAAGGGGGGATTGAGAGTTGAAGAGGAAATCATCAAGCCACTTTCAAAAAAGTATCCCATTGAAGTTCAATCTTTTTCCGTCAATCAATTGAAAAATTATGACCTCCTGACAAAATTTGAAAAGGAGTTGATGGATACAGATAATGAACTTCCCGTTATTGTGGTTGGCAATAAAATCTTAGGTGGAGAGATTGAGATTCGAAGGGATCTGGAGGGTTTGGTTAAAACTTATGCTGAGAAAGGGGGAACCCCTTGGCCATCCCTTCAACCCATTGGGCCGGAGGAAGGGTGGATCCCTCATCCTCCCACAGAAGAGGAGAAGAAAACCGGGAAGATCATCTATGCCGCCTTCCTCTATATGCCGGGGTGCCTCCACTGTGAAGCGATGAAGAGTGATTTAAGGAAATGGACCGCCAGAGTCCCAACCTTGAGGATTCGAATGTTCAGTCTTACCCGGGAAGAAAATAAGAAACTGGACGAGGCCCTCTCCCAGATCTATCGGGTCCCGGAATCAAAAAGGCTGGTGGATCATAAACTCTATATGGGTGAGGATTATCTCTGGGCAGATGATCTTCATCAGGAGAGTTTCCAGAAGCTGATCGCAAAGTACCAGGGTCAAGGGGCACCCCCACCATGGGAAAAGGTCACAAAGGAGGCTCTGGAGAAGGGAGAGAAGAACATCATCGAGCGATTCAGGAGGTGGAGCCTTTCGGCCGTGCTGATCGCTGGCTTCATTGATGGTATCAATCCCTGCGCCTTTGCGACGATCATCTTTCTTGTCTCCTATCTCACTTTTGTTGGGAAGAAGGGGAGAGAGATTCTCCTTTATGGCATGGTTTTCACTTCCGGTGTTTTTATCGCCTACCTCCTCGTCGGAATGGGGCTCATGACTTTTCTTCACCAGTTGAGCAGTTTCCCCCTGGTCAGCAAAGGGGTCTACCTCTTTATCGCTCTTTTCGCCTTAACACTCGGAGTGATCAGTCTATACGATTATATTCTCTTCCGAAGAGGTCAGGTGGCCAAATGGAAGCTCCAGCTCCCGATGGGTTTGAAAAAGAAGATTCATGAAATCATCCGGGAGCAGGCCCGATTCAAAGGAGGTCTTCTGGCCACATTCGGCGCCGGGTTCATCATTGCTGTCTGCACGGTCATTTGCACCGGACAGGTTTACCTTCCCACGATCGGTTT
>DYHU01000025.1:18435-19570 GCA_020724025.1 Syntrophorhabdus sp.
GTTCTCGAAAAAGAGGGGTTTGATGATTTAAAGGACATTAAGAAGATACTGGATTCGTTTGAGGTGACTTCAAAAAAATAATTTCCAATCTACCATTGAGGTCTTATAATTTAATTAAAGGGAGGTGAAGAAAATGAGATGGTTTGTTTTAATTCCTGTAATGATTCTTTTAACTTCTACACTTCAGGCCCATACTTTCTATAAATGGCTGGACGAAAAAGGCACTGTGAACTATACCGATGACTATAACAACATCCCCCCGGCTCATCGTGGTCAGGTCGAAATCGAGTGGGTTCATGAGGAAGGTTCCTCTCCCCCTATTCAAAAAATCACTCCACAAAAGAGAGAAGGAGCAAGAACGGATATTTATGGCCAGGATGAGGCCTATTGGCGAGGTAAGGTGCGTCCATGGAGGGAATTCTTAAAGACAGCCGAGGCAAATTATGAGAGGGCGCATGAGAAGTTTATGGGAAAGGCGATGGAGTTTAGTGGCAAGAGGTTTGGCGCCTGGAGTAAGACACAGTATAAACTCAACATCATTGAGTTAGACCGGTTAAAGGAAGAGATGATTAAGTATGCGGATCAGATTGCCGAGGCCAGGGAAGCCATGGAGAAGATTTCAAAAGAGGCAAAAGAAGCAAAGGCTAATCCTGATTGGTTCAAGTAAACCAATTACCCCTCACCCTTCCCCTCTCCCCCCGGCCTCGCTCCGCGAAGCGGGGCGGGCCAGCGGGGAGAGGGAAGGAGTGGGAGGCAACAATTGTTTTTAAAAGGAGGTCAATGTCATGAAAAAGTTGTTATCAGTTTTAGGGGTCCTGTTTGTGGGTTTGTTTGTTCTATCATCGGTTTCACTGGCTCAGCACGGGCACGGGAAGGCCTCAATGAAGATGGAGACGAAGGATGTTATTGTTGAGGGCATTAAGGTGAGCTTTATGGTGATGCTCAATGAAAACCACAAGAAGATGTTGGCGGATATGAAGATGAAAGACGACATAGAGCCAGGGACCACCCATAATATCATGGTGACACTGAAGGACGCGAAGACACAGAAAGAGATCACGGATGCCGAGATTCAGATGAAGGTGGTTGATCCAAAGGGGAAAGATCAGATCAAGGCCCTGAAGTATGAAGGGGA
>DYHU01000025.1:19670-21687 GCA_020724025.1 Syntrophorhabdus sp.
CAGTTTTATGTTGGGTTCTGGAAGGCGACCAAACATAAAACCAGTGATATGAACACATTGATCGCTATCGGGACCTCAGCGGCTTATCTCTATAGCCTGATCGTGACCTTTGGCTCTCACCTGATTATGGTAAAAGGCTTGATGGTCGATGTTTATTTTGATACCTCTGCAGCCATCATCGTCCTCATCCTTCTTGGAAGATTTTTAGAAGCGAGGGCAAAAGGGAAGACTTCGGAGGCGATCAAGAAGCTGATCGGTCTTCAGCCCAAGACAGCCAGGATCATCCGGAATGGCGATGAGATGGATATTCCGGTGAGTGAGGTGGCGGCCGGAGACCTTGTCATTGTCCGGCCAGGAGAAAAGATTCCGGTGGATGGGATTATCAGGGAAGGTTACTCCTCAGTCGATGATTCAATGGTAACGGGAGAGTCGCTGCCTGTTGAAAAGAAAACAGGAGACACGGTTATCGGCGCGACGATCAATAAGACTGGAACATTTAAATTTGAAGCGACCAGGGTGGGAAAGGACACCGTTCTGGCCCAGATCATTCGCCTGGTTCAAGAGGCTCAGGGATCGAAACCTCCGATTGCACGGATGGTTGATGTGATTGCCAGTTACTTCGTCCCGATTGTCATTATGATCGCCATCGTCACATTCATCATCTGGTATCTTTTCGGTCCTCACCCGGCATTGACTTATGCCTTTCTCAACTTTATCGCTGTCCTCATCATCGCCTGTCCCTGCGCCCTTGGACTGGCGACTCCCACCTCCATCATGGTGGGAACAGGGAAGGGCGCAGAAAATGGAATTTTGATTCGGGGGGCAGAGGCTTTAGAGACAGCACATCAGCTCAACACGATCGTCCTGGATAAGACCGGAACCTTGACCAGGGGGGAGCCATCGGTTACCGATGTCATCGAATCAGAAGGATTCACAAAACAGGAGATCTTAATTTTGGCGGCCTCAGCCGAGAAGGGATCAGAGCATCCTTTGGGTGAGGCGATTGTGAAGAAAGCAAAAGAGGAGAATTTAAATCTCTTAGACCCAAAGAATTTTCAAGCCATTGCAGGTCACGGCATCGAGGCTATGATTGATTCAAGAGGAGTTCTTCTCGGAAATTTAAGGCTGATGGAAGAGAGAAGGGTGCCGCTTAATGGATTGCTCGGTAAGGCGGAACAGCTTTCTGGCAAGGGAAAGACCCCAATGTTTTTAGCCATCGATGGGAAAGCCGCAGGCCTTATTGGCGTTGCAGATACATTGAAAGAAAATTCAAAGCAAGCAGTGGAAACTCTCCACCGGATGGGGCTGGAGGTCGTAATGCTCACCGGTGATAATGAGCGGACGGCTAAAGCCATTGCCAGTCAAATTGGAATTGATCGAGTCCTGGCAGAAGTTCTCCCGGAGAAGAAGGCTGAGGAGGTTAAACGGCTTCAGGGAGAGGGGAAGAAAGTTGGGATGGTGGGGGACGGAATCAATGATGCGCCTGCTTTAGCACAGGCTGATGTAGGAATTGCGATTGGAACCGGAACAGATGTGGCAATGGAGTCCTCTGACATCACATTGATCGGCGGAGACCTGAGAGGAGTGGTGACCGCCATTGCGTTAAGCAAGGCTACCATCCGTAATATCAAACAGAACCTCTTCTGGGCCTTTGCCTATAACACGATTCTTATCCCTGTGGCCGCAGGGGCCCTCTTTCCTTTCTTTGGGATTCTCCTCAATCCCATCTTCGCCGCAGGCGCAATGGCCTTTTCATCGGTAACGGTTGTTTCGAATGCTTTAAGGCTCCGGAAATTTAAACCACCAATGAACTAAACGAAAACCGGAATATTGGAATACTGGAATGTTGGGTATCAAAATATGATTTAATTTTTCACTCTTTTCCCATTATTCCACTATTCCATCATTCCATTGTTCCATCCATAAAGAAAGGAGAAATAAACATGGCTCGCATTTACGACGATATCACCCAAACCATTGGCAACACCCCTCTGGTCCGGATCAACCGGATGACAAA
>DYHU01000278.1 GCA_020724025.1 Syntrophorhabdus sp.
TGCTACCAGTGCGAGCGCTATTGTCCCGACATTGCCATCGAGGTAATGGATGAGGAGAAAAATTAAGTTCGGAATTCGTAGGGGCGATTCATGAATCGCCCTTTAGGTTCGGAGAGCTAATAAGAAAGGCAGAGAAATGAAGCAACTTCTCTCAGGGAATGAAGCCATTTTCCAGGGAGCCATCCGGGCCGGAGCCGGATACTTTGCCGGTTATCCCATCAGCCCCGCCTCCGAGATCTTACAACAGGCGTCACTCTACACGGAGGAGAACCCTGAGTTTCGTTTTCTTCAGGCCGAGGATGAAATCGCGGCCGCCATTGCAACGATCTCTGCCTCCCTGGCCGGCGTCAAATCCTTCACCGCCACCTCAGGACCGGGTTTCACATTGATGCAGGAGGCCCTGGGATGGGGGCACGTCGTTGAGGCTCCCTGCGTCTTTGTCAATTCGATGAGGGTGGGGCCTTCCACCGGTATGCCTACCCAGCCTGCCCAGTCAGATATCCTCCAGATCAAGGGGGGAAGCGCAGGCGATTACTATCCCATCGCCTTCTATCCCAACTCTGTGGAGGAATCTTTTCGACTGATTGTGAGGGCCTTCAATGCCGCGGAAGAATCCCTCTCGCCAGTCATCCTCCTTGCCGATGCCTTCCTCTCCCATCTCTACGAGATGACCGATCTCGATGCGATCGAGGTGGAAGTGGTCCCGCGCACCAGAGAGCCCCTGGGCAGAGGTCAGAGGCTCTTTACAGGGACAGCCCATGACAAATTAGGAAATGTGAAGACAAGCGATCCGGTGATCTATCGGGAATGGCTTCGGGAGTTGAAGGAACGTCACCTTCGTGTGGCTGAGAAATATCCTCTCTACGAATACTTCCCGTGTAATAATTCTGAGACCCTGCTCATCGCCTTTGGCATCACTTCAAGGATCATCTCTCCTTTAATGGAACGGTTCTCCATCTTCCGGCCCATTCGCATCTATCCTTTTCTGGAGAGGGAGTTGAAGGAAATCACTCAATCTTATCGTCACATCATCGTCGTCGAGGGAAATGACGGCCAGTATGCGAGTTGGACAGAATGTGCCATCAGCCGGAAGGTTGCAAGAGTTCCCTGCCTGGGAGGAGGATTTAAGCTCCAGTGGATTCGAAGTCAGATTGAAGCCCGTCTCGAGGAAAAGCGATGATCGACCGGTCTTATAAAGAACTTTTGAAGTTGAAGCGTTTTCCTCATACCTGGTGTCCGGGTTGCGGCATCGGCGCTGTTCTGAAGAATGTGGCCATGGGCCTGAGAGAACTCGGCTGGGGTCACCAGAACACGGCTATCGTTTCTGGAATCGGCTGCTCGGGAAGAATGGGCGGATATATGAACTTTGACGCCGTTCACACACCCCATGGCCGGGCCCTGACAGCGGCCGAAGCCATCAAAACAGTTCGGCCCAACTTAAATGTCGTCGTTTTATCCGGAGATGGTGATCTCGGAGCCATTGGCGGAAATCACCTCCTCCATACTTCGAGAAGAAATCCAGACATCACTGTCTTCTGTAACGACAATGAGATCTATGGATTGACCGGAGGCCAGGCCGGACCCACCACACCTAAGGGAACGAAGACCGTCACCTCGCCCAGGGGAGAACACCATCAGCCCCTTCGATTGAATCGCATCCTCACGACCCAGGCCCCTTACTTCTACGCCCGTACAACCGTCTATCACCTCAACCATTTCAAAACCTGCATCCGGGAGGCCTTACTCTGGAAGGGATTCAGTTTTGTGGACATCATCAGCGACTGTATCGAACTCAATGGAAGGAGGCTGGGATTTAAAACAGCCCATCAGATGTTTAAGTGGTTCGATGAACGGTTCCATATTATCGAAGGAGTGAGAGACCATCTTAAAGACGATGAACTGGGAATAGCCAAAAGAGAGGTCGAGGTTGAGGTTAAGGCTGAGGTTGAGGTTGAGGGAAAACCAGAGGTTCTGATAGAAGGTCTGAAGTTATTTACGCTCGAGGAACTCAAACATTTTGATGGCGCCGAAGGAAGGCCCATCTATATCGGTTATAAGGGAAAGGTCTATGATATCTCTGCGAGCCCTCTCTTTCAGGGAGAGAAAAGGATGCGATGCCACATCGCGGGAAAAGACCTGACTAAGGATATTAAGATCGCCCCCCACGGTGAAGATCTCATCTTTAAATTTCCATTGGTAGGGAAGTTGAAATAACCAATTCCCCCTCACCCTTTCCCTCTCCCCCGGGGGAGAGGGTGGGGTGAGGGGGGATGAGTGTTCTGATATTGAATGGAGTTCTTAGAATGAAACGAATCGTTTTTACGGGCGTCGGTGGTCAATCGGTCAGGGTCGTCTCCCATGTTCTGGCAATGGCACTGAAGGAATTGGGCTATGAGGTGGCCCTTCTCTTCGATTATGACTCTTCCATCCGGAATCAGAGAATCAGCGCCTATCTCACTTATGATCGGAAGCCGATTGAAAATCCCATGATCGATGAGGCGGACATTCTCATCCGGCTCCATCAAAAAGGGGATCAACTCGTCGCTCAAAAGACGATCTGTGATACCGGGCTCTGCACGGACGAGGAGGTCCCTTTCGGGATGATGGGGATTGAGAAGTTCGGCCAGGCGATCTTCGGGAATATGATCGCCCTGGGACGACTCTTTCGATTGATCGACATCGATATCAGCCACATGGAGCTGGAGAAACTACTGCCCAGGTCTTATGTGAAAGAAAATCTAAAAGCCATTCAAATGGGCTACGACCTCAATCTGTATGAGGATTGAAATGAAGTTCGGAGTGTTTAGTTCGTAGTTCGGAGTAAAAAAGTAAAAATCTCTTTTTTAAAATTTCTCCGAACTCTGAACTCCGAACTCCTTACTAAAAGAAGGAGGTGATCCAATGACGCAGTGGAAATGTTCGAATTGTGGTTATACCTTTGGGGCGGAGACCGTGCCCGAGCAATGCCCTTCTTGCAAGCAGGCCTGCACCTTCAGCGATGTGACCTGTTACATCCCGGATTGCGGCGGCCCAGGGAATATCGATCCCAGGCTGATGGGAAAGAAAGACAAACCCATCAATGAATAATAAATCCTAAGCAAGAAACCTCTGCCTGTGCGTAGCTCCGCCTCGAGAAACCTTGTGGAGGGCTATCGCTTCAGCGAAGGCAGGGATTTCGATTAGCCCCATAAACTTGTCATTCCTGCGGAAGCAGGAATCCAGGGCTTTAGATTCTGGATTCCCGTTTTCACGGGAATGACATAATTTGAAGCTTTTTCAAAGCCCTAAAGTGTTTCGAATTTTCCAATAACCGATTGGATTGTCCAGCCGAACAGTTTTAGAATATTAAAGAATGGGAAAGGAGTAAAAAAATGCGTCTCAAAGGCAAAAAGGTTCTGCTCCTTGCGGAGAATCTTTATCAGGATCTGGAATTCTGGGTTCCCTATTATCGGTTAAAAGAAGAAGGGGCGGAGGTCACGGTCGTAGGCTCTGGAAGCGCTCGCTCCTATACAAGTAAGTATGGATATCCTGTCGAAGTGGAGAGAGAGGCAAAAGAGATTGATATGTCCAAATACGATGGCGTCGTCATCCCCGGTGGCTATGCACCGGATATGATGAGGCGATACCCGGAGATGGTCGGGATTGTCAAAGAGGCTTATGAAAGGGGAAAGATGGTTGCCGCCATCTGCCATGCAGGCTGGATGCTCGCCTCTGCAGGAATTTTGAAAGGGAAGAAGGCCACAGGATTTTTTGCGATCAAAGATGACCTGATCCATGCCGGGGCAAACTATGTCGATGCCGAAGTGGTGAGGGATGGAAACCTCATTACCTCAAGAAAGCCTGATGATCTTCCCGCTTTCTGCAGGGAGATGATTGCAGCATTGGCAAAATAATTCCCCGACCTTTTCCCTCCCCCTTGACGGGGGAGGGTGAGGGTGGGGGTGAAAGGAGATAGAAATGATTTCCAAAGAGACATTGACCTGTCACCATTGCGGGGCTGAGGCAGACATCACCCTTGAAGGATTTGAAAAAGTGGAGGATGTCATCAAAAGAACGAAGAAAGGGATATGTAGGGCTTGCGGAAAAGAGGTGGAGATAGAAGTGCATCCCGGTGAAACTTTTGCATGCCAGAGTTGTGGCGCTGAAGCGGACATGACCCTTGAGGGATTTGAAAGCGTTAAGGATGTTATTAAGAGGGAAAAGGGTCTCCACTGCAAGGCCTGCGGAAAAGAGATTCCATGGTCCGCTCGAGAGGAGATCAAAGCGGTCAGGGTGGCCATGGAAGTAGAGAAGGATGCTTACCAGGCCTATTCGAAGGCCGCCAAGATGACGAAAAATCCCAAAGGAAAGGATATGTTTCAACAGCTCTCCGAATTCGAGATGAACCATTATCAGAGACTGAAGGCCCTTCTCAAATCGCTCGAGGAAAAAGGGGAGTGGATTCTTTACGAAGGCACGAGCCTTAAAAAGAAAAAGATTCCCTTGAAGACGGAAAAACCGAAAGGGCAGGAACAACTGACCGATCTGGACGCTCTCAAGATCGCCATCCGGGAGGAGAAGAAGGCCCAGGCATACTATCGTTCGATGGCGGAGTTGACCAAAGACCCCAAGGGGAAAGATATGTATAAACGGTTGGCCAGCGAAGAGGAACTCCATGAGAAGTTGCTCAATGATCAATATTACAGCCTCCATAACACAGGCATCTGGAGCTGGGGCGACTAAACCCATTCCGGAATGGCCCCTC
>DYHU01000026.1:0-17281 GCA_020724025.1 Syntrophorhabdus sp.
AGAAAGAGAAAGTGTAAGAATTCAACAACGTCCCTCCAGGCCCTTTTCGATCCACGTACTCGATAGCACTGGCAGATTGTTTCTTCTCTCAAGATCTTTCTGACCAGTTTTCTGCTTACATATAGCTCTTCAGCGATTTGGCGTGCGGTAAGTTTTGGGGATAGGGAGAGGTATTTTATTTGCCCTTGTATAGAATTATCCACTTAGAACTCCATCAAGAATTAATTGGGGCGGGAAAACGAAGGAGGGAATAGAAAGTCCCCTCCGGCCATAGATTCTCTCTGCCCTGCACATACCGTTGTGTCAAAAAATTTTGGGGGTGTCACATGGGACTCCTCCTAAAAAAGTTTTTGGATTCCCCGGTTGTTATTCGCTCCAGGGTCCTGGAGCCTTCCAGATTGACTTGAAAACGTGACCCGCAGCCAAACGTTCCGAAATTGGCTTGAGGAAGGCACCGATGGACATGATAACTTCCGCGAGATCCCTCGGGGCTTCCGATAGCCGGTTTCTGCGCACGAAACCACGCCATTGGGCAGTTTTTGTAGCATCCTCGGCAAAGGCATCCGTCAGAGCGAGCGGTTCAGCCGGAATCTTTGTCCCTCTTGTGGAAAACGTCTTCAAGATGGCTTCTGCCAGTGTGACACCATCAAAGTCAAACCGACGTGACATGAGCCAGAGGTCGAAGAAGTCTTTCATCCGGCTGTTCAGGATTCCAAGCTTTACCATTGCCTCGAACTTCTCGGCGATGGTACTCTCCCTGGTGTAACCATGAAGATGCGGAGCTGGTAAATCAAGAAGTGTCGGGTAGTTCGTAGGTTCGGGCGAAGGGATGACTACGTCGCCAAAGCCGATGTCAAGTTGCATCACGATTCGCGCAGTGCCTAAAAATCCCCGGAATCTGACACGTATCCCCTCATAATCGGCGTCCTCAGCGATGTGCTTGGCCTCGATTGTTGCTATATCGAAAGCAAGACCATCTGGTTCCACTTGTTGGCGACATATTTCTCTTGTCACTCTAACGATGGTTTCAATGCGGTTGTCGATCCGACCAAGGAGGTCAATGTCTAAGGTTGGGCGTGTAAGCGGTGCTTCCCATACGGTAAGCATCAAAGCACCCTTAAGGACAAAGCTGTCGGCATAAGGGGACTTGGACAACCGGTAAAGAAAGCGCTCCATAGCGAAATACTGGAGCAGCTCGTTGAAAGGACGACCTGTTTCCCGCGCCTTGTCAAGCAGACGTTGGCGCACAGAAGCGGCCATGTTCTTGGGGGAACGTCTTGTCACAGCAGTGCCTCAAGGTACGGGCGTATCACTTTTTCAACCCTGCACACTCGCGCAAATTGCATGAGCTCTTCAGATTTAAAGCGCTTCTTTTCGCGATGGAGCTTAAGGGCTTCGATGGCCGTGTCGAGGCCGATCTTATTTCGATACTTGAAACAGTCGGCAATTGTTTTCTCTGGGCTATAGATACGAACTGGAACACCATCTATTTTGTGTGTTTGGATTCCATGGGTAAAGGCTTGGCCTGAAAACCAGAAGATCCGAATAGGGGGATGATTAAGTCTGGGAGCTTCTGTCCCTCGCTGCAGTGCTACATAAACCTCGTGAGGGACTTGAGTGGTGATCTCATGGTATGCCAGAGCAGAGATAAGACAAATCACACCATTCGGTATCTTTAGGGAAACCGATACTAGGTCGGGATTACCGAGTGGTGGCATATCCGCAAGACGATACAGACCCCGGCCAAGTTTTTCTATAATACCAGCCTCCAGCATGGAGTATAGCATCCTGCGGTGGATGTTGGCTTTGAGGGCTTCACTCATTCTTAGCACGCCCCCATGATGCCGAAAGACTTTTTCTGCTTTTTTGAACTGTCCCGGGTTCATCATGCTGATTTGACACCTGAGTTGATACAAAAAACTTACACTTATTGATATTTGCAGGTATTATGTCTCTAACCCATAAGATTGTCAATAAAAAAAGGGGGGGACCATGCTTCTATACTGGCACTTAGGTGGGCCAATCTATATCTTCTTCTTAGCCTTCCATCCTGAGGAATTAACCTGACAGTTGCAAAAAATATTGACAAAATGGTTATTGACTTTATTCAACAAAAGGCTTCTTAACTTCTTTGGCGATAAGGTTTTTTATGTTTTTGTATTGAGAAAAACCTAAAACAATAAACTGCCAATGAACCCACTCCCTGGGCTTAAGCCCAGGGTTTCAGGCCTCTGGCATACCTGTCATGACCTTTGGCCATGCCAGACATGCCGGAAAAGGCCTCCGCTTCGCTCCGAAAGGATGCCATTCATCCCCAGGTTTAAAAGCCTGGGGTCTTCTGGCATATCTCATAAATACTTAGGTCCATATTGGGTGAGGCAAGTCAATAAGCATTTATTGACAAAAATGAGTTTAAATCATTGTGGAATGGCCACCAGGTTGGATAAAATGTGTTTGGCACAACAACAAAATATCCAAAGCCGGAGGCCACCCCAGGTGAAGTATAGCAAAAGCGAAATATATAGTCGAGTGCGCAAGATTCCAGAAATCAGGTTTGAAGATCAGAGATTGACTTCCTTTGCGGGCTTGGTGATCTTCCAATCCTTGTTTTACAACCTTCATCTCAAGGAACGATTGTGGCGATGCTTTACTCATCTGAAGGTATCGCCTATCTTTGGCCATCATGTGGTCGTTTTGTTGCTGATTGTGCATCTGCTGATTGGATACCGGCGGCTTCGAGAGATTGATTATTACCGGGATGATCCGATGGTAAAGCGTCTGCTGGGGCTTAGTCGGATTCCCGATGTGGCGACGGTATCTCGTGCTCTGGCCAATGTGGATGGGGAGAGTATTGAGAGGATCCGCCAGTTGTGCCGGGTTCTGGTGATCGAGAGGCTGAGAAAGATCACCCTGTATCGGTTGACGTTGGATTTTGATGGGTCGGTGTATTGGACGCAAGGGAGGGGGATTGAAGGGACGGCGGTCGGATTTAACAAGAAGAAAAAGGGAGCCAGGAGTTATTATCCCTTGTTTTGTACCATTGCTCAGACGGGGCAAGTCTTTGACGTCTATCATCGTCCTGGAAATGTTCATGATTCCCATGGGGCCAAGGCGTTTTTGCTTGGTTGTATTGGGGTGTTGCGTCAGGAATTGCCGGGAGTGAAGATCGAGGTTCGGATGGACAGTGCGTTTTTTAGTGACGAAGATGTTGGATAGACCTAAAGGCTAGACGTAAGTTATTGAAAAAATTGGTGCCGGAGGTCGGAATCGAACCGACACGGGGTGGAAGCCCCGCGGGATTTTGAGTCCCGTGCGTCTACCAGTTTCACCACTCCGGCACAGATATCAATATAAAAAAAATTATTATTGAAGTCAAATTAAAGGTTCAGGTAGAGGATAAGGTTAAGGAAATAAAAACCAAAAAATTGACAACTTTTCTTTTTGTGTGTTAATCTATCTTCACAATCAGATGGGGCTGTAGCTCAGCTGGGAGAGCGCTTGAATGGCATTCAAGAGGTCGACGGTTCGATCCCGTTCAGCTCCACCAATGAACTTTTTATGTAACACTTTTGCGGTTTGAAAAAGGCTTTATAAAATCCCTCCCCACCTCCCTTTGCCAAAGGGAGGTGAAATACTTCTGATGTCTCTTGAGAAAATCCAAAAAGCTTCGGGCGAGCTTCTCTACTGGGACCAGCTTTCTCAACTTCACCCGGATGATGTCCGCCGTCGGACAGGGGCGATCGATTTTCCTCTCCGGGAAGGTTTTCTTCTTCCTGTCTATCATCTCAGGTACCTGATTATTCCAGAGACAAGAAAGATATTAAGAGTGGAGCGGAATGACCAGATCGTTGAGGAAGACCTCCATCCTTTCTTTATTCTCATGGTCCTCGTCTATCTGACCGGAGCCAAAGAGATCAAACCTGAACACAAATCGGTCAGCGAAAAAGACCTTAAAGGAGGGTTCAATTTTTTTCAGGGCCCTCATAGCCTCCAGGTCAAAGAGCTCGAAAATCTCTATGGGAATGACCCGGAGGCTTTTCTCAAGGCAGGCAGAAGATTGGGTGGAAAAGAGATCTTATATGGAAACAAGGCATTCGCCCTGGATGTATTTCCCGGAATCCCTCTCGCCTACCTCCTCTGGGAAGGAAATGAGGAGTTCCCTGCGAAAATCCGGGTTCTGTTCGATCCGACGATTCAGTCACACCTTCCACTCGATGTCATCTGGGGCATGGTCGCTGAAACAAGTCGCCGTCTGGCCGAACAGACGACGCTTTGACAAAAAAACTTCGGGGAACGGTTTAAAACCATTCCCTACTTTCTTTTCCCTGGTCGTCATTCCCCAACGAACAACTGAACACTCTGGCCTGATCATCCGAGTTCCTTACTTCGAACCCATACTAAGAAGAGGTTGATTCCTATGCGGATTCGTGTTAATGAAAATTTCTGAAGGGTAAGGAGAGATCTGGAAGATGGTTGAGAAGAACATTCTCCCGAAAAGAGCGCTGGGAAAGACCGGAGAGGAAATCTCCATCCTCGGACTGGGTGGAGAAGGAATCCTCAGGACCCATGACCAGGAAGGGGAGGCGGTGGCCTTGATTCGGCGTGCCCTGGATCTGGGAATCACTTACTTCGAATCCGCCCGGGCCTATTCGAGCAGTGAATCCTACTATGGAATGGCCCTCCAGGAAAGGCGGAGGGAGATCTTCCTTGCAAGCAAATCGCAAGAACGAAGCGGAGATGGAGCCTTAAAACATCTGGAGGTTACCCTTAAAAATATGAAGACCGATTTTCTTGACCTCTGGATGGTCCACGATTTGAGATCTCCTCAGGATGTGGAGCAGATCTTCTCACCGAGAGGGGCGATCAAGGCTTTTGAGGCGGCCAAACGGAATAAACTGATTCGATTTATCGGAATCTCCGGACACAGAAACCCAACGATCCTCTCTCGAGCCATTGATCTGTTTCCCTTTGATACAATACTTATGCCTATCAATCCAGCCGAACCTCACTATTGGTCCTTCCTCCACGAAGTCTTGCCCAAGGCACAAGGAAAAGGAATGGGGATTTTGGGGATGAAGATCCTTTCAAGAGGGGTGAGTATAAAGATCTTTGGAGTTGAATCGGTAGAAAATTTCCTTCGTTTTGCCTTGACTCAGCCCATTTCAACTGCTGTGGTAGGTTGTGAGACCATCGAACAACTGGAGATGAATGTCCGGCTTGCGCAATCTTTCCAACCGATGGACCAGAAGGACCAGAATATGCTTATCAGCAGGGTTAAATCCTATTCCCGCGAGATGATGTATTATAAACTTTAGTCCAAGCTTTTTCCTTTAGACCTCAATCCTGTCATTCTCGTGTAAACGGGAATCCAGGCATGTTCCTGTAAAACAGGGAATGATTATAAACTGGATTCCTGCTTTCGCAGGAATGACATTTTTTTTAACCCCAAAGATCTCTCTTATTTTGAAATCTTATAGATCATTGTGTTATCATAATAATGATGAAGCCCATCCTGTTAGAAATTGTTACAAAAGTGGTTACCTTTTTTGATCACTGTCGCCATTGCGAAGTCCTATTTGATGAAGCAGGGCTTGACCGGAAGTTCCATCAAAAAGAGATGGACGAGTATCCTGCCGATTTAAAAGAGGAGTATGCGAAGCTCTCAGACTGGATCCGAGAATTGACCCGACTCTATAAGCATCGTCTCCTCATCAAGGTGATCGATGTCCAATCTCCCCTTGGAATCTATAAAGCCCTGCGCTATCGGATTCGAACTTACCCTACGTTCATTGTGGAAAAGAAAGAGACCTATGCAGGATGGGATAAGAGCCACCTCGAAAGCCTTCTGGACAGGTATATTCAGAACTCCCTTTCAAAGAAACGTCGAAGCCTTCAACCTTCCCTTTCTTAGGAGAGCTTTCAAAGACCACTTTCCGCTCTCCTGATTACACAGATTTCGAGAGACGATTACACGGATTTTAGAGATTTCTTTCTATATCATATGGCAAGAGGCGGGCGATTCGGTAAATATGGAGAGCAGAAGAGGTTTGAGCGATTGCGCCAGAAGAGACGCCACCCCCTTCCATTAAAAACCACCTTGAAATTCCCCCGGGAAAAAACTCCTAAGGCCTGATGCCTCCGGAGATGAACAGAGCGGGATTATAATGCCTTGAGCATCTCTTCGGCTGCATCCCGGAGGTCGCTATGACTGGCGGTCATCGCAAGGATATCGAGTTTTGCCTTAAAACCCTGTTTCTCCATCGGTGATCTCGTCTCATAAAGAGGTTTCATCGCATGGATTGCCTCTAAAACCTTCTCCGGATCGGAGTAATCCAGTAGAAGAGAGAGCGTGCGCCAATCATCGGGCAAGCCATACTGATCTAAATAGTTCTTGACCGCTTCGTTGAACTGCTCTGTGCCATGGTAACGATCGATGTCTCCCTGAGCCTTCTTATGCTTCTTCGTCCCTTTCTTTCCCATGAAGAGTTTATCCGCCTCCTTTCGATACTTCTTCATCACCCACTCAGACCGACGAGACCTCTCCTGTTCTTTGGGAGGCTCTTTCGGAGCATGGGGGCTCCGGTCTCTCCTCCGGTCAATCTCCCTCCATGAAATTTTTTCCCTCTCATCTTCGTCGTGATATCGGGACATCTGCTTCCTTCCCTCCCCTGACCTTTTTATGGACTTTTTCTCTCTTCCGGCCTCTTCCTCTCCACTCCCTGGGGAGTGAAGACCAGTGTGACCACCTCACCCGATTTGCCAAATTTCTCCAGCAAATTTCCATTGAAGATTAGATCGAGGCCGCCGGCATTTCCAATCAGGAGTTCGATCCGGTTGGCTGCCTGATAAGAACTCCCTTCTCCGGGTTTGAAGAGGGCTTCTGCCTGCGACAGGCCATTGATTTGAATCTGCACCCATGTCTCCTCAATTGCCTTGAGCTCGAGCGAGAAAGGTTTCCCTTCAACAGCAGGGGAGACCTCCGGGGTTTGAGTCGTCGGGATGATGGGAAGGGTTTCGCTGGCTTCCGGTTTTTTCGGAGGGGGCCCCACAGGGGGTCCGGATAAATAAGGATGGAGAAAATAGGAAATCAGAAGGCTGGTGGCGATGATTCCTGAAACCATCCAGATTTGCTTCCGGTTCCATATGGCCTTCCTTAAAGGTTTTCTCCGGGACTTCACTTCCGGAGAGGGGATTTCCTCCCCTTTTAAAGACCGCTCATAACGGAGAAGGACATCAAGGGAATCGAGTCCGACATATTTGGCATAAGCTGAAAGAAATCCTCTCACATAAATGGGAGAAGGAAGAAGGTCATACCGGTCCTCCTCAATGGCTTTGAGAAGGTGTTCTCTTACCCTCGTATTCTTTGCCAGCTCTCTCAGGGAGATGTTCTTCAGTTCCCGCTCTCTCTTGAGGAATTCTCCTAAGGTCTCTTTTTCCTTCACCGAACGATCACCTCCGGTGGGGCGAATAACCCAGCTCATCGAGGGCACGAGGATCCTGTGTCCAATCCCTTTCCACCTTCACCCACAACTCCAGATAAACCCTTTTCCCCAGGAAGGCCTCGATCTCCATTCGCGCCGCCTCCCCGATCTTCTTCAATCTCTGACCGCCTTTGCCAATGAGGATCTTCTTCTGAGAATCCTTTTCGACATAGATCGTCCCTTGAATAACCACCAGGTTCTTCTCAGGATGTTCCTTAAACGATTCGATGGTCACGGCGGATGAATGAGGAACCTCCTGATAGGTTTGATGGATCACTTTCTCCCGGATCATTTCCGAAACGATCGACCTTTCCGTCTGGTCCGTGAAGATTTCCTCCGGATAGTAGGGCGGAGATTCGGGGAGGGATTTTAAGATCTCCTCCAGCAAGACTTCCATCCCTTCTCCTGTTACCGCTGAAACAGGAATGATCTTCTCAAAGGGATGGAGTCTCTGATACTGATCCATCAGGGGAAGGAGCCTCTCTTTGCGGACCAAATCGATCTTATTGATCACCAGAAAGGAAATCCCCTTGCTCCCCTTGAGGGATTCGATCATCTTTCGGTCCTCTTCCACAAAAGGGGATTGAGCTTCGATGATGAAGAGGAGGATATCCGCATCCGAACTCGAGGCAATGGCGGTCTGGACCATCCGCCTGTTCAATTCGGATCGGCCTTCATGGATGCCGGGGGTGTCGAGAAAGATGAGCTGGCCTCCTTCGACATTTTTGATGCCGAGGATTCGATTCCGTGTGGTCTGCGGCCTTTCGGTGACGATGGCGATCTTCTCTCCGATGATCCGGTTGAAGAGGGTCGATTTCCCGACGTTAGGCCTTCCCAGGATGGATATAAAGCCGGATTTAAAAGGGGCCATCTTTCAGTGATGAGTCTGGTGTTAATGGTCTCATAGTCTCGTAGTCTTATTGTCCTGTAGTCTCATGATCTTTTACTATTCGACTAACAGACTATGGGACTAATGACTCCGAGCTCTATATTCTTATGCAGGTAAGGTCAAATCAAAAACTTCCTGGATGTGTTCGACCAGGATGAAGCTCATCTCCTTTTTGATATATTCCGGGATATCCTCCAGATTCTCCTCATTCTTTTTAGGAAGGATGATGGTCTTCACTCCGGCCCTCCGGCCGGCCAGGATCTTCTCTTTTATCCCTCCCACCGGCAACACCCTGCCACTCAATGTCAGCTCACCGGTCATGGCAACATCGTGGGGAACAGGCTTCCCTCTCAGGAGAGAGAGGACAGCCGTGGCAATGGCGATCCCTGCCGAAGGCCCGTCTTTTGGGGTTGCTCCCGCCGGAATGTGGATGTGGATATCCCATTCCTGATAGAAATTTTCCGGAACCTCAAGAGAGCGGGCATTGGCCCGGATATAGGAGAGGGCGGCCTGGGCCGATTCTTTCATCACCTCCCCAAGAGAACCTGTTAAGAGGAGCCCTTTGTCCCCTTTCATCTTGGAGGTCTCGATGAAGATGATATCTCCTCCATTCTCCGTCCATGCGAGTCCCGTGGCCACACCGATTCGGTCTTTCTCCTGGGCAACCTCCCGGAAGAATTTTCTCGGCCCCAGAAATCCCTCAACCACGGATTCACTGACAACCTCTTCGGGCCGATTCCCCAGTGCGACTTCTTTGGCGATCTTGCGGCAGACGGTGGCGATCTCCCTTTCCAGGTTCCGCAGACCCGCTTCCCGGGTATACTCCCGGATGATCTTATAGACCGCCTCTGTTGTAAAGGAGAGGGAGTGATCCTTCAGCCCGTTCTCCTCCTTTTGGTGGGAAATCAGAAACCGGAAACTGATCTTCTCCTTCTCCTCTTCCGTATATCCCGGGATAGGAATGACCTCCATCCGGTCTAAAAGCGCAGGAGGGATGGGCGACAGGGTATTGGCCGTCGTGATGAAGAGGACATGAGAGAGGTCGAAGGGAACATCCAAATAATGGTCGGTGAAGGAAAAGTTCTGCTCGGGATCGAGTGCTTCCAGGAGGGCGGCCGCCGGATCCCCACGGACATCCTGACCGATCTTATCAACCTCATCGAGCATAAAGACCGGATTGGAGGTCCCTGCCCTTTTCATCTCCTGAATGACCCTTCCCGGAAGGGCTCCCACATAGGTCCTGCGATGGCCCCGGATCTCCGCCTCATCCCTCACCCCTCCGAGGGAGATACGGATAAATTTCCTCTCCAGGGCGCGGGCAATGGAGCGTCCCAGAGAAGTCTTCCCCACTCCTGGCGGCCCCACAAAACAGAGGATCGGCCCCTTCATGGGATCCTTCAATTTCTTGACCGCCAAAAATTCGAGGATTCGATCCTTCACCTTTTCGAGGTCGTAATGGTCCTTGTTGAGGATGGTCTGTGCCCTTTCAAGGTCAAGGTTGTCCGTGGTCTTCTTATCCCATGGAATATTGATGAGGTAGTCGAGATAAGTCCTCGAGACGGTATACTCGGCTGAGATTGGATTCATCCGTTCGAGACGATGAATCTCCTTATGAGCGATCTCCTCCACCTTCTGCGGCATTCCGGCGGCCTGAACCTTTTCGCGAAGTTCGTGAATCTCCGCCAGATAGGGGTCCTCATCATGAGTCTCTCTCTGTCCCCTTACCGGAGGGCGAAGCGGATGCTCTCTGGCTGATTTCCCCGTCTCCTTGCACGGGGTGAAGAGCAGATGGGGTCTCAGGGGAAACGATGGAAACTCCCGGTTAAAAAGGTCGAAGGCCTTCTTCAATCTTTCAAGAGGATCGATCGTTTCAAAGACCTCCTGCTGATCCTTCAATCCCAGACGGAGGGTGATGGCGATCAGATCGGCCAGCCTGCCCGGATGTTCGACCTGATCGAGCGTCTTTAACACCTCATCGGGCAGGGGCCTTCCTGCGGAGAGGGAGATTTTAAAGAGTGTTCCGATGCTCTGAACAAGTGTCTCGGAGAGGAAGCTTTTCTCCCAGGGCTCTACCACTTCCCTCACATCGGCCCTCAAATAGGGGGGCTCCTGAACGATGTTCTGGACAAAGACCCGCGAAAGACCTTCCACAAAGACCTTCATTCCCCTGTTGGGCAATTTGACCAGTTGAAGGATCCTGCAGACCGTCCCCACGGGGAGGAGATCTTTGGGTTGAGGATCTTTAGGAAAAGGGGCGCGTGGATAGACACATCCGATGAGACTATTTTCCAGGACAGATTTATTCAGAAGGGTGAATGCCTCCTCGGACTGGAGAAAGAGGGGAGCGACTACATAAGGGAAGATAACCGTATCCTTGAGAGGAATGAAAGGGAGTCGTTGAGGTATGGAGTAGCTTTCTGTCTTATGGAGATATTTCACAAAAAAACCTCATTCGTAACACTTTAGCGCTTTGTAAAATCGCCCCCATGGGACACCGGTCAGGGAGGCTGAAAAAGTTTTAGAGCGGAAACATCTTCCCTGATCATTTAGATGGCTCCAAAAGGATGGCTGAGTCCGGTTCATTTTCTTTGTTTCCTACGATAAAAATAAAAGCCCGCATTCTAAAACTTTGAAAGCATCTCTGACCGGTGTTCCATCTCACCCCATTTCAAAGCGCTAAAGTTTTACCCTCATTCAAATCAAAATATGGCTCTTCAGGGTCTAATGCGGGTGAAGGAGCTCTCTCAGAAATAACGGAAATATATTATATAAAAACGGTGGACTTTGTCAACGAAGGTTGAACAGTTCTCTGATGGCGGAAAAGGCCTCCGGCCCGCACCAATCCCTCTGACCAACGACCATGCCCTCCACCAGGCCCTCCCCGTTGATCAGGAAAGCGGTGGGAATCATCCTGACCCCGTAGGTGCGTGCAATCTGCTCCTTGTTATCGAGGAGCACCGGCAGGGTGACCCGTTGATTTTTAATAACATTCTTCACCTTTTTTTCTTTCTCTCCGTCAATGGCAATGGTCAGGATCTCAATCTGCCCCCTATTCCTCTCAAAAAATTTTTCCAGAAGAACGATATCCTCTTTACAGGCCGGACACCAGGACCCCCAGAAAAAGAGTAGTAGGGGTTTCCCTTTATATTCATTCAGGGAGATTTGCTTTCCATTCAGATCTTTGAGAGAGAAAGGAGGGGCTTCCTTCCTGGCTTGAGATCTCTGAACGCCAAAGGATTCGCAAGCAGAAGTCTTCTGGAGAGAAGGCGAAGGGTCTTTTGCCTGAAGGGGTGGCATTGCCGGGGTGAGAGTCCCACACGCAATCAGAAAAAATAGGCCGATCCATCTCATGGGCGCCGAAAGAAAAGCCATATCAAAAGGCTAAAATATAAATGAGGATACGTCAATATCTCCTTGAAAACCGATTGAAGAAATGGTAAGGTGGCATATCATTATAATCTTTCATGACGGAGTCATCACCTCCCGTTCATACGGGACGGGCTTGAACAATATAAATACTCCGGGTGCTTGGGTTAAGGTTAAGGTGACGAAGCCCGTTTCGTTTACTGGTGAAGGTAACGTGCAAAGAACGAAGAGACGATAAACGTAGCCTTTTATTAACGATACGGGCATCCTTGCCGTTACCGTTGTACGAAACCCTAATTTTCTTAATGGTGGAATGAACCTTATCGGGTCCATTCCTTAAAGGAGGGGGCTATGGCTGGGGTAAATAAGGTGATTCTCATCGGTCATTTGGGGGCGGATCCGGAAGTTAAATTTCTCGGCAGCGGCACCCAGGTCGCTAATTTCCGCATGGCGACAACGGAAAACAGGGTTAACCGCTCCTCCGGCGAGAAGGTCGCCATGACCGAGTGGCATCGGATCGTGGCCTTTGGCAGATTGGCAGAGATTTGCGGACAGTATCTGAACAAGGGAAAACAGGTCTATATCGAGGGCCGGCTTCGAACACGCTCATGGGAAGACAAGGATGGAAACCGGAGGTTCACCACGGAGATTGTCGCTAACCAGATGCTGATGTTAGGATCACCGGGAGCGGCTGTTGAAGGTCCCCCCTCTGAGAAGGAACTGGATATCGACCACGAGGGAAGTCACGGCCCCGAGGATGATGTGCCCTTCTGATAGTTCGGAGTAATTTAGTTCGGAGTCTTAAATCTTTAATCTCCGAACTCTGTAGGGGCAATTCATGAATTGCCCCTACTCCGAACTTTCAGAAGAGAAATCTTCTCATGCTCACATTGAGGAGGAGGCCGATTCCGATCAGTGTGGAGAGGAGGAAAGAACCTCCGTAGCTAAGCAGGGGAAGAGGAATTCCCACCACCGGCATCAATCCCAATACCATCCCGATATTGATGAAGATGTGCCAGAAGAGCATGGCCACCACGCCAAAAGAGAGGATGGCGCCGAACCGGTCCTTCGACCCTATGGCTATTCGAAGACCCCACTGAATCAGTAAAAAATAGAGTCCCACCAGAACGAAGCATCCGACCAGGCCCCATTCCTCTCCCAGAGCGGAGAAGATGAAATCGGTGTGTTGTTCAGGCAGAAATCCGAGCTTGCATTGTGTTCCCTTCATAAATCCTTTTCCGAAGATCCCGCCTGATCCGACGGCGATCTTCGATTGGATGAGATGATAGCCGGCGCCCAGAGGATCGAGGTCCGGATTGAAGAAGATGATGATCCGGCGCTTCTGATAATCCTTCAGGAATCTCCATGCGAGGGGAAGGATTAAGCCTCCGATCACCCCGAGGGTGATGAGAGAGGACCAGCGAACCTTAACAAAGATCAGGATCGAGAGGAAGACCAGAAGAAGAATGATGGCTGTCCCCAGATCGGGCTGTTTAAGGATGAGAGCCATTGGCAAAAAAAGGAGGAAAAAGGGGAAAGCAAGATGTCTCAATGAATAACCCTCCCGGCCCGGAGATCTCTGGAAAAACTTTGCCAGAGCCATGATGAGTGAAATCTTTACGAATTCGGAAGGCTGAAATGTGAGGGTACCTACTTTGACCCATCGCTGGGCGCCCGAGGTGATAATCCCGTAACCCAGAACGAGTATTAAAAGGATCACGGCAGTGGTATAGACGATATAGGCGAAATCCGTATAGTACCGGTATTCGACAAAGGCAATGCCCAACATGGCTCCCAGGCCGATGGTCAGCCAGAGGATCTGTTTCAAATAGAGGGGCGTGCCGGCTGCCTCTCCATTCGATGTGACGCTGTAAAGATTGAGAATCCCAATCGAAGCGATGAGAAGGACCATCCCCAGCAAAGCCCAGTCAAAATGGATAAAGAGGCGTCGATCAATCATAGATGGAATCCGCTGAAGTTTCCTCGGTCTTTGCCGGCTGAGAGGCTTCGAGGTCGAAATATTTTTCGATCACCTTTCTGGCGATGGGAGCGGCGGCCGCACCGCCATAGCCCCCATGTTCAACAAGGACGGCAACGGCGATCTGAGGGTCTTCAAAAGGAGCATAGGCGGCAAACCATGCATGATCCCGAAATTTGAGGGGCATCCGATTCATATCCCCTTTCTTAAAATCGGCTGCCATTCGAATGACCTGAGCTGTTCCCGTCTTTCCCGCCACCTTCACCTGTTTTATTGCGCAGGTCCCTCCGGTTCCCCGCGGCTCATTGACCGCTCCCATCAGGGCCTCCTGAATCACTCGGAGCGTCTTCTCGGAGATGTCCGCCCTGCCTGTCTCCTGAGGGGGATACTCTTTCAATTTTTCCCCATAAATATTTTCCACCCTCTCCACGACCCGGGGAAGAGGGAGCCTTCCTCCATTGGCGACGGCTGAGATGAGCATCAGGAGTTGAAGGGGGGTCGTATTCAGATATCCCTGACCTACGGCAAAGGAGAGGGTCTCTCCGCTATACCATGAAACCCCAAACCGTTTCTTCTTCCAGGAGGTGGAAGGAACGATTCCTGACTTTTCGTGAGGCAGGGAGATGCCTGTCTTTCTGCCCAGGCCAAGTTCGCCGGCATAATGGGCAATGGCATCCACCCCGACTTTCAACCCTACCTGATAGAAGTAAATATCACAGGATTCGACGATCGCCCTGTGAAGGTTAAGGGTTCCATGTCCTCCCTCTTTCCAGCACCGGAAATCCCTGTTCCCATAGGGGAAGAGACCTGTGCAGGTCATCTGTGTTTGAGGGGTGATGGCCCCTGTTTCAAGACCAGCGATCGCCGTGACGATTTTGAATACCGAGCCCGGTGGATACTGTCCCTGAACCCCTTTGTTCTGGAGGGGATGGAAAGGATGTTCCATCAGGGCGGCCCACTCTTCGGCTGTGATGTTTCTTGCAAACATGGAAGGGTCAAAGGATGGTTTGCTCACCATGGCCAGGATGCGTCCTGTTTTAGGATCCATGGCAATGAGGGCTCCGTTCTTGTCCTGATAGGCTTCTTCAGCCACCTTCTGGAGATCGAAGTCAATCGTCAGAAAGACATTATTCCCCGGAAAAGACTCAACGCTCCGGAGGGGTTTGATCTCCCTTCCCAGAGCATCCACCTCAATCTGACGGCCTCCGTCCACTCCTTTAAGCTGATCCTCCCACTGGTGCTCCACCCCATACTTTCCGATCATGGAACCCATTCGATAAGTTCTGCTCTTCGTCTGTTTCAGCTCATTTTCGTCCACCTCACCGATATAACCGATGAGATGCGAGGCGAGGGGACCATATTGATAGGCTCTTCTGGGTCTGACATCCACAACGATCCCGGGAAGATGAATCCGGTTCGATTCGAGGAGGGCAAGCCTGTCCCAGTCGATATCCGATTTCAGCTTGATCGGTCTGAAGGCAGGCCGCCGTTTGAGACCCTTGATCTTCTCGCCGATTTCCTCCTGGGGGAGGTTGAGTATCTCACCAATCTTCTCCAGCGCTTCCGGATTTGCCCGGATATCTTCCGGCACAAGAAAGACTTCAAAGGAGGGCCGATTATGGGCCAGGATCCGTCCCTTCCGGTCCAGCAACATTCCCCTGTCAGCGACCATTTCGCGAATCCGGATTCGATTATTTTCCGATAACTGCCGAAGGTCGCTTCCCCTGATCACCTGAAGATACCAGAGATAGACAAAGAGGAGGAGAAAAGCCGCCCCCGCAAAGAGCTTAAGGTATCGGAACCTCTCTTTGAAATCTTCCATCCTCTGGGTGTTGAGCTCCATCATCGTTTATCCCTTGCCTCCCATTCCTGTCCCGGGCTGATCATATACCAGGGAATAGCCCTTTCTGAAAAGGGAGAAGAGAACCGGAGAGAGGAGGGCTGTACTCAGAGATTGAGGAAGGAAACTGGTGAAGAAGAGAGGGTAGAGATTCCGGAGGGGTTCCGGATTGAGAGCCTTGAGAAGGACCAGGAGGAGGATCCCTTCCGCCAGTGCAAAGAGGAAGATGAAAAGAGACCGGGAGAAAAAACTCTCCAGATAGATGCGGTCCTTGAAGAAATGTGCGCCAAAAAAGAGAAGGGGTCTCGAAAAGGTATAGAGGCCGAATCCATTTCCTGAGAAGAGGTCCATCAAATAGCCTAAGAAAAAGACTAAAATCCCCCCGGAGACAGGGGGAGAGGAAAGACCCAGAAAGAGGGTGAGGATCAGGACGATGTCCGGCCTGATCCTCCGGATGGGAAGAAAGGTGAGCCAGGTCGTCTGCAGGGTCAGAAAAAAGATCCCTAACAGGAGAGGAAAAATAATTCGTCTCATTTCTTCTCTTCTCTTCTCTTCTGTCTTTCTTACATACTCCTCTTGGTTTACTCCGAACTCAAAACTCCGAACTCTGTAGGGGCAATTCATGAATTGCCCCTACTTATTTTGCCTTCTTCACCTTCTTTCCCTTTTCCTCAGGGGGTGGAGGAGGAGATTCCTTGATAATCAGGACTTCCTCCAGCCTTGTGAAATCAACGCTGGGCACTAGTTCCGCATATTGAAAGATGCCATGGCCCTTCTTATCCACCCTCTTGATCTCTCCGATCATCAGTCCTTTAGGAAAATTTCCACCCAGACCGGAGGTAACGACCCTATCTCCTGCAACCACATCCTCCGCACGGAGAAGGTATTTCAACTGACACCGGTTCTCGCCCCCTCCCTCCACAATCGCTTTGGCCCGGGTTCTCTGGACGATGGAGTCGATAGCGCTGTTGTAATCGGTGACAAGAAGGACGACCGAATGGGAAGGAGCGGTTTTAAGGATCTGGCCGATCACCCCTTCCGGAGAGATGACCGCCATCCCTTTCCGAACCCCTTCCTTCTCTCCTTTATTGATGGTGACGCTCTTGAACCATGAGGAGGGGTCCCGGCCAACCACCTCGGCGGCAATGGCTGTTGATGAAAGCGTTTCTCGAAACTGGAGGAGTTTCCGGAGACGCTCATGGGCCAGAACCATTCCCCTCATCTGATCGTTCTCTCTCTGGAGATCGGCCATCCTCTTCTTGAGCCTCTCATTCTCTCTCTGAAGATGGACCAGGAAGAAATAATTCTGAAAAACTCCCTTGACCTTCTGGATGACAAAGGTGGAACCCTTCTGGAAGGGCGAGCAGATCTCCATCAGGAGTCCGTCAAAAAAGTCCACTCCCTTTGGTTCTTTAACCCTCAACGACATCAGAATCAGGGCAGATAACAGAAGGAGGATGACGACTGTGGGTATGGTGTATCTTCTAAAGAGGAAGTCTCTTATCCTCATCAATCTTTAATATGAGAGCTCTGAAAAACCATTTGACGCTCTCTTGATCACCCAGATTTCAAAAAATGATTGCACAGATTTTGCTTTATTTCAATGCATTCTAATCTGTGCAATCGTTTCATAATCCGTGTAATCAGAGATTTTTGAACCTTTTCAAAAATCTTAGTACTGGAATGTGACGCTTCGAAGCAGATTTTCGTTGTCGAGAACTTTGCCC
>DYHU01000026.1:17381-21637 GCA_020724025.1 Syntrophorhabdus sp.
TTAGTACTGGAATGTGACGCTTCGAAGCAGATTTTCGTTGTCGAGAACTTTGCCCGCCCCTAACACAATGGCCGAGAGCGGATCATCCGGAATCGTGATGGGCAGTCCTGTCACCTCCCGGAGAAGGACATCGAGATTTTTCAGGAGCGCCCCACCGCCTACCAGGACGATCCCTTTGTCCGCAATATCCGCGGCCAGTTCCGGCGGCGTCTCTTCGAGGGTGATCCTGACCGTATCGATGATCATATTGATCGATTCAGCCAGGGCCTCCCGAACCTCCTCGCTATTGATCTCGAGGGTTTTGGGAATGCCGGTCACCAGATCCCTTCCCTTGATTTCCATTGTCTCAGGATTCTCCTCGGGATAAGCCGTCCCAATAGTGATCTTGATCAGTTCCGCTGTCCGCTCACCGATGAGGAGGTTATACTTTCTCTTCACATACTGGACGATGGCCTCATCCATTTTATCCCCTGCCACCCGGATCGATTGACTCACCACAATTCCCGAGAGGGAGATGACCGCCACCTCGGTCGTCCCTCCCCCGATGTCTACGACCATATTTCCTGAAGGCTCGGTGATGGGAAGCCCCGCGCCGATGGCTCCGGCCATGGGCTCTTCGATCAGATAGATCTCCCTTGCGCCTGCGGATTGGGCCGATTCGCGAACCGCCCTCTTCTCCACGGGTGTGATGCCGGAGGGAACGGAGATGACCACCCGGGGCCGGAGCAGGGCTTTCCGGTTATGGACTTTGGCGATAAAATACTTCAGCATCTCGCCGGTGATCTCAAAATCGGCGATCACCCCATCCTTCATCGGCCGGATGGCAAAGATGTTTCCCGGAGTGCGACCTAACATCTCTTTGGCCTCCCGACCAACGGCCAGGACGCGCTTGTCCCCCCTGGAATCCCTCTGGATGGCCACCACAGAGGGCTCCGAAGAGACGATCCCCTTCCCTTTCACATAAACAACGGTATTGGCTGTTCCCAGGTCAATGGCCAAATCCGTAGAAAACAGGCCCAGCAGTGAATTGAATACCATTTCCTTCTCCTAGGCGATTGATTGAGGCATGTCTATATTAACAAATCCCTTTCTCCGATTCAAGATAATTTATCTCCAGATAATTTATCTCCTAATCGTAATGTCTCAGAAGGTGTGAGGCATTACTCCTAATCTTCTAATCTTCCTACCTCTTGTCTTTTTGAGGAGGATTGATTAATATTCAATTTTTGAAAGGAGAATTATCATGTTGACGATCTTAAGGAAACATGCCACCTCCTGGATGCTCAAGGGTCTTCTCCTGCTGGTTGCGGTGACGTTCATCTCCTGGGGAGGATATTCCTTCTTCCGGGAGAAAAAATACGACTATGCGGCCAGGGTGAACGGAGTCGCCATCCACGTCAGGGACTACCAGGAAACCCTTCAGGGAGTGATAAAGCGTTACCGGGATGCGATGGGCCCTGCTTTCACCGAGAAGATGATCGAGGAGCTCCGCATCCGGGAGAATGTCCTTGAAGAGCTCATCTCTCGAACCCTTATTCTCCAGGAAGGGGAGAGGTTGGGCCTCAATGTCTCGGATGGAGAGTTGAGAGCGGCCATCGAATCGATCCCCTCCTTCCACATCGATGGTCAATTCGATTCACGTCTCTATGAAAGATTCCTTCGCCTCAACCGGATGGGTGCGGAAGACTTCGAACGGATGCAACGGGAAACCCTTCTCTATTCCAAGGCGGTGAACCTCATCCGACTGAATGGAGGAAAGGTCTCGGAGGAAGAGGTTCTGGAGGCCTATCTCTTTGAGAACGAGAAGGTCAACCTCCATTTCATCAAGATTTCGCCTGACTCCTTCAGGGGCCAGGTGAGCGCCAATGAGGTCGAGATCAAGGACTATTACCAGAAGCAACAGGAGGAATTCAGGATTCCCACCTACCTCCAGGTCCAATATCTCGCTTTCCGTCCCTCTGATATTGAGCCAAAGATCCAGATCTCTCCTGATGAAATCAAACGTTATTATGACCAGCGCAAAGAGAGCTTTAAGGTTCCCAAGCAGGTCAGGGCCAGGGAAATCCTGATCAGAGTGGCCCCCCAGGACCCCCCTGAAAGGATGGAGGAGAAGAGGAAGAAGGCTGAAGAGATCCTTGGAAAAGTTAGAAAGACAAAGGACTTTGCTTCTCTGGCCAAACAGTATTCTGAATCGGAAACCGCCCAGAAGGGAGGAGACCTGGGATGGCTTCAGAAGGGAAGTATCGATGAAACCTTTGAGAAATCTCTCTTTTCATTGAAGGCCGGCGATCTCAGCGGTGTGATCAGGGGAGGAGGCGGATTCTACATCTTCAAGGCAGAGGAAGTGACTGAGGAGAAACAGAAGACCTTTGAGGAGGTAAAGGACCAGATTCATCAGGCCTTCAAGAAGGAGAAGGCGAAGGCAGAGGCCTCCCGCAGGGCCGATGACGCCTTCTACTCTCTCTTCCGCAGCAGGGACATCGAGAAATTTGCCCGCGAGAAGGATGTTCCGATAAAAACCACGGGCCTCTTCAAGGAAGGCGATGAGGTTCCGGGAATCGGAAGGGATCCCTCTTTCCATTCCAGCGCCTTCTCATTAAAAACAGGAGAGATCTCTTCTGTGGTCGGCATCCCGCCCAATTTTTACATCCTGAAATTGGTGGACAAGAAGGAATCCAGGATTCCTCCATTGGAGGAAGTAAAAGAGGAGGTCATCCGGAAGGTTGCCGGGAAGAAGGCTGAAGAGAAGGCCCGTCAGACAGCAGAAGAGATTCTCAATCAGATCAAATCGGGAAAAGAGATCCGGGAGGTCTTGAGAGAGAAAGCTTATCCCATCGAGGAGACAGGCCTCTTTAACCGGGCTGGAGGTGTGATCCCCAAAATCGGACCGGCCGGGGAATGGATGGCCTCTCTGTCTTCCCTGACCGAAAAAAGACCTCTTCCAAAAGAGGCCTTCCGGACAAAGGAAGGATATTTTGTGGTGAGGTTGTTGGCTTCGGAACCAGCCGATCGGAAGAAGTTTGAATCGGTCAAAAAGAATCTGGAAAAACGGCTGATCTACCAGAAGCAGGAGGAGTTCTTCAGAAACTGGCTCCAGCATCTGCGATCCAAAGCCAAGGTCGAGATCAACAAAGATGTTCTTTAGTTTCCTGGTCTGTTGCTCAGAAAATAACCCTATCATCTCCCTCTCCCCAGGGAGGCTGTGTCGCAATTACTATTTTGTCACCCTGAACTCGGTTCAGGGTCTCGTAACTATTTGATTCTATTAGATGCCGAAACAAGTTCGGCATGACATTTTTTATATTTCCCCTATTGCGACACAGCCCCAGGCGGGAGAGGGCGGGGGCGAGGGGGAACGCTGGAGGATAAATTGAAAAGCTCAGACCAAACTCGGATTCTGGTGACCGGTGGGGCTGGTTTCTTGGGTTCGCATCTATGCGAACGTTTGCTCAAGGAAGGGCACGATGTCCTCTGTGTGGATAATTTCTACACCGGTACCAAGCAAAACATTACCCATCTCCTCGATCACCCTTACTTCGAACTCCTTCGTCATGACATTACCTTTCCTCTCTATGTGGAAGTGGATGAAATCTATAATCTGGCCTGCCCTGCTTCACCCATCCACTATCAGAACGATCCTGTCCAGACGACAAAGGTCAATGTCCATGGCTCGATCAACATGTTAGGACTGGCCAAGCGTCTCAGGGCAAAAATTTTACAGGCTTCCACCTCCGAAGTTTACGGAGATCCCTCTATCCACCCCCAGCCTGAGAATTACTGGGGAAATGTTAACTGCATTGGTCCCCGTTCCTGCTACGATGAAGGAAAACGATGTGCGGAAACCCTCTTCTTCGATTACCACCGCCAGCATGGGACTAAAATCAAGGTGGCTCGCATCTTCAACACCTACGGACCGAACATGCATCCCGATGACGGCCGTGTCATCTCCAACTTTATCCTCCAGGCTCTGAGGAATGAACCCATCACCATCTTTGGCGACGGCACCCAGACCCGTTCTTTCTGTTATGCGGACGATATGATTGATGGCCTCCTCCGGCTGATGAATTCTCCTGACGATTTCACCGGCCCCGTCAATCTGGGCAATCCCGATGAGATCTCCATTCTCAAACTGGCAGAAAAGATCATCCGGATGACAGGTTCGAAGTCAAAGATCGCCTTCAAACCCCTCCCCGCCGATGACCCCAAACAGCGTCAGCCCCTTATTGATCTGGCAAAAGAAAAACTCGGCTGGACCC
>DYHU01000027.1 GCA_020724025.1 Syntrophorhabdus sp.
TTTACACCCCCTTTTCTATATTTTATTATGTGATACCTCGGCATGGGCAAGCTCTTGTTTTATATCCTCAATTTCGGGCTCTCTTAAAACCTCTATAGACTCTTTGGCTTTTTCAGGGATGGATTAACAAAAATACCTACTAATCTTCTTCTTTGCTTCTTCAGCCTTTATTGATTGATTTTTGATCTAATGGGGGACATTCTGATAAATTAAATCCCGAAGGCCCACGAGATGAATAACCATTTCATCTAAAACTTCATCATAAGTATAAATAATTCTGTAATTACCCAACCGGCGTTTGAAATACCCACTCAAGCTCCAACGTAAAGGTTCGTGTTTGACCAGCAAGCGATTGACCCACAACCAATTAATCTTCCTATTTACACGGTCTATCTCAGAGCCTTGGATATCCTTAAAAGCATCCGGAGCGAAGAAGAGGGCCATAAATGTTGCTCAATTTACCTTTTTGGTTATTTTGGCTATTTCGGCAGGAGAAAGAAGACAGTTGTGCGGCAACTTGGACGACTTTAACAGCCTTTCTTTGATCTCTGGTTTTAATTCAAGACCTTCATCCGGGTCAGGGAAATTTTCTTCAAATTCTTCTATCAAGACACTGAGCCGGGTCATTTCTTTCCTTAAAAGAGGGATTTCGGCAAGGCTGGTGGTTCGGGCTGAAAGAATGTAATTGTACTGGTCGGCTGGAAAATCATCTTGATCTTGAAAGGGGCCAGAATATCCCACTTCTGAAGGCTGTTCAAGCTTCTGAAATTCCACGGTAAATAAAGGCTCATAAAGAGTGAGGGTTACCGGCTCTGGGCCCACATTTAGAAGATTCATTGTTAATCGGCCCCTAAACCCTGGATCAAGCTGTAATCCTCCGAAAGCATTTATCCCCCGTCTTGCAAATGTGGACCGGATTCCGAATCTACCACATATACTCAAGGGGATTTTCAGTTTTTCAAGAGATAATACACCTACCATTTGACCAGAATGAATTTGATAGGTAGGATGTTTGTCTGTTAACTCAATAACCATCCCAAGATTTTCAGAACTTAGAGGGCTGGCAAGAATTTTGTGACCCAGACGAAGATCATATGAGGCCGGTTGTAGAAATTCCGGCTCAAATGGTTCGATAACCAATTTTTTTCTTCTCACCATAGCATTAATTTGTTTCCCGGATAAAATGCCCATCTTTTCCCTCGATTTTATTATAACTCAATATCAAGGTTTCTCATATCAAGGTTTCTCAATCCTGTCAACAAAATATTTTGTCCATTTCCCCCCCCAACATCTACCGGCTGCAATCATCACCCTGTTTTATTCTCTAAAATTTTGTCTACATTGTCAATAAGTTTTTTTGCTCTATTGTAAGTATGCCACGAGGGGTTTCTGGATTCTTGGTCGCTTCCTATTTGATCCTGTAAAGCCCCGCTTTGTAGGCGGGGATAGAGCTGACCTGGCCCGTGGAATTTATCATGACGAACTCCACTCCGGATCTCAAGATTGATATATTCCGAAAGGGCATTGACCAGGGAGATACCCATCCGTTGAAGCCCTCTGGAGGGATGGAAAAATCTATCATCTAAGAAAAGGAAGAGAGAAAGGTTCAGATTTACTTTTTGCCGGGTCTTGCTGGTGATTTCGGGGTGAGCGGTCCGGGAAGTGATCCAACTTCTTTATCTCCGTCTGTGGGCCATTTTTTAATTGATCTTTCTACAAATTAGAGGTATCTTAGCGGCAATAGGCTGTTGAGAAAAGTGCGTGCGGGCCTCCATAGGGAGTCGACCCCGACAAGCCGGGAAATCCTCACCCGGTTTGGAGGCCCAAATCAAAACGAGGGCCATGAGAGGAGATGGCAATGTCGAAGAAAGAATGGGAAGAAGAGTTTTTTAAAAAAATAAGATGGGTATTACCCTCGAAACCCGGAGAAGGTATTAACCTTCATCCCCTATTTTTCCATAGAATATCCCCAGTCGGACTGATGTTCCTATGTAATATTACTGGGAGGTTCTTTTTTGTCCACACTGAAGGAGAAAACCCAGGGGTGAAGCCCTTTAGTATAATTGATGCCATTGATGAGAACAATGAAATCGTTTTAAAAATCAATTTGAATCAGAACCGGGGTGATATAGAAGAAGTCTTTAAGAAGATCTTAACTCTCTCATTTGCCGAGTTAAAAAAGCATGGTAGAAAAAGAGTAAGGATTTCAAAACGAGAGTTCGATTTGTATAATAAGGTCTATGAACTCAAGGAAAAGAAAGGATGGAATTTTCCGAAGATCGCGAGAGAGATGTTTCCAAGAGATTTCAATGAAGCTGTAAAGGACGGAACAAATAGAGATAGCGCAATTAAGAAAGTGGCGCGGTTTTACCGTGAAGCGAAAAAATTAATTAACGGGCAACCCTTATAGAGGGGAAACTTTTTTCAGTCTAAAATACTTTCCTTGTATTTAATATTAATTACGATATAAAGTCATCATGGGAGAAAAAACCGGATGGCTTTTTTATTTGGGAGAAGAGCTCTTTGAATGAGTTGAAGAAAATTCGTATGCTCGATAAGGAGATCACTCAGTTTGAGTTGTCCCGCAGAAGTGGGGTCCATCCGTCTCGACTTTCACTCATCGAAAATAAGCTAACGAAACCGACTGCAAACGAGGTGCGGCGGATCTCCGAAGCCCTGGGTATGCTTCCTGAGGAAGTCTTTGGTCCGGGAGCGGTGATGGGTAAATTGATTGAAAGAGGAAGTGATTAACTCTTTAACTTATATTGATAGCAAATCCGATCAAAGAAATCGGAGAAAAGGAGGATGATGCGATGTACATAGGATGGCTTGAAGAATCGGAGAGATTGCAGGCGGCGCTCGATAAGCTGATGGGCGTCGAGGTCGATGAAAAATTTAGGGACGTGCAGGCCTTCCGCTCGCTGAGAGGCAGCTACGTGGCGCTAACTGGAGACCAGGAGATGCGGGGCATTCCTTCCAAAGAGGGAAAGAAGCTTGGAGAGGTTTTCATGAATATGATGAACCTTCCAGCGGCTTATGCGAGCAACAGTTTCTCGTTCGTGCTCGGCAATTCCCTGTACCGGAGGCTGATCAAAGAGTATCGGATCCCCGACTACAAGGAGGAGGTCCTGATCTCTTACGTCCGCAATGCGCCGAATTTCAAAGATATGGAGATCATCCACGTCGGCTACCTCGGGGATGTTCCGGATGTGAATCCGGAGACGGCCGATTACCAAGAGATCACCATGCCGACGGATGTCGAATCGACCTACGCGATCAACCAGAAAGGCTGGATCATGACGGTGACGCGAAAGGCGATCCTTAACGACGATTTGAAATCCGTCCTCCAGCTCGTCTCCAAGATGGGCCGGGCGCACAGGCGCACTCATGCGAAGCGGGCCTGGAACAAGATCATTAACAATGCCACTTATGGTGGAGACAGCAAGGCGCTGTTTCATGCCGACCACGGAAATCTGGGCGCCGTGACTCTGACCAACGATTCAACGGGCATCGCGACTCTCACAGCCAGACTCCAGGCCATGTATGCCCAGGCCGAGCAGGATAGCGGCGCAGGACTTGCCCTTGAGCCGAAATACCTCTGGGTGCCAAGGGCTCTTCTGGAAATCGCCAAGGCGCTCAATTCTCCCTGGCCCCTTGCGGGGAGCATCAACCCCCATGCCGGACGCTTCGGAGCAACCCATGAGAGAATCATCACAAATCCTCTCTTCACCGACGCAAACGACTGGGGGCTGATCGCAGATGCAGGCGAAGTTGAGTTATTGGAGGCGGCTTATCTCAATGGGCAGCGGGAGCCGGAATTTTTTGTGGCGGATAACCCGGCAGCCGGCCAGATGTTCGTGGCCGACAAGATCCAGTATAAGAGCCGCCACGAGTATGAGTTCGAGATCGCGGACTACCGCGGATTCGACAAGTCAGTGGTGGGATAATAATTGCCTCAACCGCCAGTCCGGGGCGGGAATACCGGACCATATGGCCTCCTTGGCTCAGCTTGAGCCGCTCAGCCAAGGATGTTGTCCTGGTCTTGAATTTCATTCAAGACCAGGACCCTCTTTTTTAGGATTGAAGTGAGGCTGGGATTTTATTTTGAAAGAATAGTCAGCGAGATCTCCAGGATGGCCACTAAATGGCTGGTATTCGATTCCTTGACCAAATCAGGCTCGGGATGGGGAACGAAAGGACAAACCGGATACGGCGGAATAGTCTCTTTTCTCGGCAGCATCATCGGTGGACTCAAAGAGGGTGGAGTTACAGGTCCATTACTTGCTCATTATCCTGTTTATTCCTATGCATACGGAGGTATCGCAAAGATTCCCCAGATCGGAATCTTTGGTGAAGGAGGGGGGAGTGGTGAGGCTTTTGTCCCTCTTAAAAACGGCAAAATCCCTGTCGAAACCAAAGGTAGTGGAGATACTTATACTTATTATATCGATGCCAGGGGCTCACAGAGAGGAGTCTCTGCGGAAATCACGAGAGCCATCCGGGAATCGGAAAACAGGGCCGTCATACGCTCCGTTAATAAAGTGGCCGATTCAAAACTTCGTGGCGGGAAATTTGCCAAAATATTTAAAGATTGACCCATTCGGCGGCGCCAAGCCTCGCCTTAAAAGGCGGGGTGAAGAAGCGCCGCTCAGGGTCAACTCTGAGCAAGCCCCAGTATTTATGCTGGGGAGTCGAAGGGTTGATCTATGTCAATAACCTATCCGATCAAATTGCCCGGCCTGGATCTTCCCAATGTCGGGGAAGAAATTTCAATCACTTCGATCCGATTCAAACCGAGATCGGTTGTGGCCATAAGCGCTTCCCCGTTTACGTTTCAACAACAAATTCAGGTCCATCAGGGCCAGATATGGGCGGCCGAAATTACTCTTCCTCCCTTGCGTGACGATATAGCCCAGGAATGGATAGCCGCCCTGTTGTCGTTAAACGGCATCCAGGGGACCTTTTATCTCGGCGACCCTGCGCAAAGACAACCGAGAGGAACCCCGACGGGGTGCCAAGGGCTCTTCTGGAAATCGCCAAGGATATAACAAAACGGTAATGAGATAATGGCTTTAAAATTCCCTATTAGCCCGACCCCTTCCTATGTCTACGAAGAAGAATTGCTGCATCATATTCTGATATCGCGATTGTTAAGAATTACAGGTTGCGGGTTTAACCCAAAACAGCCCTTAAGATGCGTTTTAAGCGGTTGGATGGAAAGGGTAATGGGAATGCCCCTGAGAGTGTTTAAATTTTTTTTTAAACGGGGTTTTTGAGCTTTAAAGGGTATTGGCAGGGGGTAAGTAAAGGCAGGTGAAAAAATACGCTCTCCTGGATGAAGTGATAAAGAAGGAATTTGAAACGCTGGGGACATTCAGTAGAGCAGCAGGGGTCCCTAAGTCAACTTTGTCTTTGCTCCTCAGGGGCCGATATGGGGCTGATGAAACTAAGGTCATTAAAAGGGTCAATGAAAAATTAAAGGAATTAAGGCCGGATCTCGACCTCGCCCACATCTGGGACCCATCCTACGCTTGGTGTCAAAAATGGCTTTTGGAAAAGAGTGTTGTCAGAAATGGTTTCAGAATTACAGTCGATGTCCGGATGAATGAAGACGGGAAATTGACCATTGCCCCGATTGTCGAAGGTTATTGATAGATTGAAAAAAATGCCAAGAAAACCGTGGAGCTTTTATCACAGGATGAGGAAAAGCGGAATCTCTGACGCCGAAAAATTTCCCCCCGAGGCAAGGAGAATAGCCTCCGTTCGTTTGGGTATTCTGAAATTTTATCGTGGTGAGATCTCAAAAGGGGGAAGGCCCAAGAGGGAAGCGCAGGCAGATTTCATGTCGCTTTATAATGCCGGGCTGATTCTACCTGAAACATTTCCGAAACCGAAGGCCATTTCCAGATCTACTCTTTACAACTGGGATAAACTGCACAGAGATTATGGTTTTTGGGGACTTATTCCAAAATACAGATGGAAGCCAAAACCAGGGGCCGCCGTTATCCCCATAAAGCTGCTTTCGCGAATTAAAGAAATGGTGCTACCTGGCCCTCCAAAGCGAAGAGCAAAATATGAGTTCTTACCCGAGATCAGACGGAAATGGAAAGGCCCTCCTTTCACTTGCCCCATTCATTTAAGCATCTTCTATTCTATGGCAGTTCCAAAAGGCACTTCGATGAGAAGAAGAATGAAAATGCTGAAAGGCCGGATCTGTCATACAGGCAAACCAAATCTGGAGAGTTTGAATGCTTTTTTGATCGATTGTTTGGAAGGGATCATTTTTAAGTCCCATTCACAGATTCAAAAATTTTACTCCGAGAAAAATTATGGATGGTGGCCGAAAACACGCATCGTCATACGGGCACTTTCGGAATGAGCGGATAATTTGGTGTTGAAAGAGATCAGGGATGCCTACGGTGAGGCGCTTTCAGCCTACAATGAACTTTTCCCATTGTATCATTCGGGAAGAGTTGACCGAGGGGAAATACTACCAGAGGGTCTTAATATTGATCTCGGGGAAAAGGACAACATCAATGCGTTTCGCAAAAAAGCAACGGAGATGGCCTTTAAATTGAAAGAAGCCGCGGACAAATCTGGGAATGCCGTGACATGGCATCGCGGTGAGTCTTTAGAGGGATTAAATCAAAGCCTTAAAAAGAGGGTTTTAAAAGGTTTGGAATTTGGAATTTAAAGGCCCAGGAAAATTGGATGGAAAAAAAGAAGGTTTGGTGTGAGGTCCTTGAGGCGGCGGTATGGTCTGACCGCTGTCTCTTTAAATTGTCCCAGATTATTGAAGGGAATAAGAGCTGCGAGTCCTGCATCCTTCGCGAGCTGGAAAAGATTAAGGGTTGTGGGAAAGAGGTGAAGTTGGGGAGGAAAAGAAGGTCGGAAATGAAGCGGGGGAGAAGACCGAGGCTAATTGTAGGCGTTCCAAAAGACACAAATGACATAAATGACATAAATGACATAAAAGATATAAATGAATCGGATGATATAAAGCAATCGCTTAATGTCCAGGACATAAGCAAACTCCTCGGCAAATCAAAAAGAAGAATCCAGGAGATGGCAAATTTGGGGAAAATCCCTGCTCGTAAAGCTGGGCCCCATTGGGCATTCGATAAAGCGGAAATTGACCGGTGGCTCTCAGAGAAAAAAGGCGGTGCTGGAATAGCCACGCAAGGAAAGGAAGACGATATCGAGGCACAAAAATCAACCATGAGTGGAACTCCCTAGGGAGAGAGAATATCATTGGAGAAAATGCTTGAATCAGAAAGAACCGCTCAAGAGGCAACGGGGCCAATTCAAATATAGGCTTAAGTTTCGACTTTCAGAGGCGGAGGCGAAGATGTTGAGAAAACAAGCGGAAAAGGCGGACCTTACGGTCTCCGCCTATATCCGGATGCTAATTCACAAATACGTCCCCTGAAGGGCAGGCTAATATTGCTAAAATTTTCCCTGTAAAATTTTCCCTTGACATTCCTGCCGATTTATGATTTATTGAAATCGTCTGCGAGGTAAAAATGCTTTTCGTTTATTTAGACCACAAAACCGCCGTCTTGATCTTAGGGGAGGAAACCTGCCTAAAGCATTTTTCCTCGCAGACACCTTGAGGTTAAGGCGGCTTTTTTATTTCCCAATGAAAGGAGGTGGATAAGTGTTTTCGGAAGAGGGCATCAAAAAGGCAGTTGAGATGATGCTTATTGAACATCGTTTTGAATTCCCTATGAGTTTTGTTCTGGTCGGTATAAATGGGACTTTTCTTACAGGGAGGTTTGAATTTTCATTTATCGGCAAAAAATTCAAAACCACCATAATAAACGGAAAGGCAAATCGACTGAGATTTCCATCAATGCAATGTTTGTTGACGCGAAAGGAAAAGTAGCTCATGTTGCATTTTTAAGAACAGGCAAGAGTGAAGTAACGCCCTTGACAGAACTACCTGTTCTTAAAAACGAAATAAAGTGGGATGCGTGAAAAACTCAAATTCTAAAAAAGAGAGGGGGATCGTTATGGAACGAGACAAAAGTGAAGAGATCATCGCTTATCGTATCGGAGAAGGTTTGTTTTGCAAGGATTGTTATGAGGAGGCAGCAAGGACTTTAAAGGCAGTTCAGAATCCTGAGGATCCTCAGGTCATGATTCCCGGGAAGCCCATCAAAGCAGGGGACGTAGAGATTTTTATTTGTAAGCAGTGTAAGACCCTAAAAGGAATCAATGAACCCTCTGAAAAACAAGTCGAAATCCCCAGAAAAAAAGACTTAAGTGGGCTTAGGGATATGGTTGAAGATTGTGCCTTTAAAGTCTCATTCTTGGAAGATTTTTTTTGTCATAGCATACCCGACGATGAATTCCTTTCTAAAAGTGGAATCTCAGGATTGAATATTTTGTTGAGAGAACTTAGGGAAAATCTGTCCTTTGTTGTTGACGAAATTTGTCTAAGGCAGCAGAAGGGTCTGGTCATTGAGAAAAGGATATAGATTCCAATGTCGATCGACAAAAGCGGGGCGGCCCCCCAAATAGACCATTACAGGGTCCATCCAGGCGAGCCAGGCCGGAATATCGTAACCGAGTTTAAAGACGGGTATCCCGTTATAGAAAGGACTCCACCGGCCCTGGCCTCCCCATCTGCTTCATCGATCCCGTCCCTCCTCGAGGAACAGGCCGAGGGGGCCGTCCCTTTATTAAACAACGAAATCGCCAGTTTCCGGTTTTTGCTCGTTGACCTCCTGAATCGAGAGGAGGCAAAAAAAGACAAACCGAAAGGTCAGGTCATAAGTAGCCTACTTGAACTATACAACAGAGGGAGGTTGCTGCCAAAGACTTATGACAAACTCGGCCCCATTTCCCGCGCAACCCTCTATCGATGGCAGAAATCTTTTAATTCGGGAGGCATGGGAGAACTTGCACCGCAAACAGGTCGAAAAGGGGGTTCAAAGATAACCGATCATGAAAAGAACACTCTCCTTGCTTTTCTTCTCCATCAAAATCGCCTCAAGAAGTCTTATGCCATCGCTCTTACAAAAGAAATCCTTAAACGGAAAGGCATTGAATCTCCATCCGGGGAAAGAACGCTAAGAAATTTCGCCGATCAATTTGAAAAAGGGCATTACGATCTCTGGATTCTGATGCGTGAGGGGGAGAAGGCACTCAACGACAAGGTGTTGCCCTATGCCGAGCGAGACTGGAGGCTCTTTGAGGTAGGCGAGGGCCTGGTCGCTGATGGGCACCGGCTAAACTTCCGGGTCATCAATCCATATACGGGCAAGCCTTGCCGGGCTGTACTCGTGTTATTTTGGGATTGGCGAAGCTCCTATCCTCTGGGTTGGGAGATCATGCTTGAGGAGAACATTCAGTGTGTAGCCTCAGCCCTCCGGAATGCAATCCTCACCCTGGGCAAGATTCCGAAACGTGTTTATCTCGACAATAGTAAGGCGTTCAGGGCAAAAGTTTTCACCGAAGACATTTCGTTTGAAGATGACAAATTGCCTGGTATGTTCGGCAACCTTGACATCGTGTCTCATTTTACTCAGCCTTATAACGCGCAGTCAAAACCCATCGAGAGAATCTTTGGCATTTTAAACGATCAGCTCGAGCGATTGATCCCATCTTATACGGGTGCTTCCATTGACGATAAGCCGCCGTGGACAAAGCGAAACGAAAAATTTGCTCGTACTTTACATGACCCCTGGGTGCCGACCATCCAGGAGGCCAATGGTCTTATCTCATTCTGGCGCGACCGTTATGTCGAAACGCCAACGAGAGCCCGGGACAATCTCAGGCCCATAGATATTTTTAACGAAGGAAAAGGCCCGGGCGTGGATCCTCTTCGGTTAACTTATTTGATGATGGACAGGAAAATTAAAACAGTCCATCGAAACGGCGTCACCTGGCTCGGATGGCACTGGTATAATGAGGTTCTTTATGGCCTCAAGGATAAGGTTGTAATTCGATATTCGTATTCAGACCTATCGCAAATTTACATTTTTTACAAAAATGAATTCCTTTGCACGGCCAAGCCTATCGAGCCGGTCCATCCGATGGCCTCCGAGTCCGAGAATCCCAAGGATATGGAAGCAGTGAGAGAAGCGATCCGTCTCAAGAAAAAAGTGAAGAACACAACCAAAAAGCTTTGTGTCCTTCTTGGATCGAAAACAGCCGATCAAATCGATTGGGACCGGACAAGGAATCAAGACATTAAGGAAACGATCCAGGCAATCGAGGCGGAGAAAAACCCTGAGACAAAAATTTCGCCCTTTGTAGAAGGCGTCAATTACAGCAATGAAGTCGAATGGAAACAAGATGAATCAGAAGAGCGGCCGAAATATAAGCCTCCCAAAGATTGGGGCGATTTTAAAGGCGATTTTTGGGAAAAATACGATTATCACAAGGCCCAGGATCCCGCCACACTGAAACAGGAAGACCACGAATTTATCGAGTGGTACGAAGGCACGCCTGAATACAGGTCTTGTTACGAAGTAAAACCGGGGCCAATCCTTTCGGGAGGATAAGCGATGCAGGATAAATTTGTTGAGATTAAAAATGCCAAGAGATTCAGGGCGGCGGTTGCTCGTATTCATCATCATAACCTTAAAGGCGTGGAACGAATGGCTTTGATCTACGGCGATCCGGGCCTTGGAAAAACTGAGACCGCCATTCAGTATGCCGCTGGTAACGGGGCATTATTCATCAGAATGCGGAAATTAATGAATGCTCGCTGGCTCTTGAGGGATCTGGTTAAGGAGTTAGGCGATTATCCGATGAGATATACCGAGGGACTTTTTAATCAGGTTATTGATCTTCTCGAACGGAAAAAGAAAACCCTTATCCTTGACGAAGTTGATTACTTCACGAGTGATTCTAAGGTTACGGAAACGCTTCGAGACATCCACGACATTACGGGGACACCGATGATATTTATTGGAATGTCTCAGGCCGACAAACGTCTCAAACGCTATCCCCACCTGTATGATCGGTTCGTCGAGATTGTCAAATTTCAGCCGCTTGATCGAGAAGACATTGAGCTGATGATCAAGGAGCTTTCCAATATAAATTTTGACAGAGATGCCATCGACAAGATCGTTGAACTAAGCGAAGGGAAAATCCGGCGGGTTTTGGGGCTCATTCATCGAATGGAATATGTCGCTCAGAACAACAGGCTCAAATCGATCTCGGCGAAGGAAATTAGATGAACAAAGTTAGAGTCATTGGTTCGACTATTCTTGGCTATAACGGGTTTTTCCCAATTGATAGATTGGTAAGAGACACAAAAATTGATGTTTCTTATTGCACTAATACTCTTTTTAAATTTTCCAAAGAGGGATTGGTGAAAAAGATATCAAAAGTAAGGAAGGAACACCTGCGGGGGGATCGTCCGGGGTTCGTCATAATTTATTTAGTTGTTGACCGTAAAGGGCTTACTGCCAGGATAGCTCCAAAGCTTAGAAAGGGGCCGGTTCAAGACCGGGCCTGGTCAGTGATCCGGAATAAGTTTAAGGTCTCCGGGGCTTTTAATCTTCACGATGTTGTGAGGTTAGGGGGAATAGATAAGGGCACGGCCAGGTGGTACCTGAAAATACTCCACAGGGCGGGCATTATCGCTCGGTCATATAGAACAAGCCGGGGATTTGAATGGAGGTTGACCGGCAAATATTCCGGCCCCTCCAGGCCATATCTGGAGTATGAGAAATTGAGGAAAAAGGCGGGGGAGAGATCGTCAAAACCAGCCCCTTTTAAGTCGCAAAAGGGCTGTAAAAATAGGTTGTAATTTAAGGCCAAAAAGTTTTCACAAGCATTCCCAAAAGTGACAAAAAGTCACTATGGGTTTTTTGTTGTCTTTTGACGGACCCATCCAGAAAAATCTCATCCATTTTTCAAAAAATCTCATCCATCGTTTCAAACTATACCCCTGCTGTTCTCAAAACTCATTGACAAGAGTTGGACTCTCTGTTATTGGGTTAATGGAAAACCGAACCCATCGGAAGAGATATGAGCGGAATTTTTGGAATTGTATCGAATAAAAATTGCGCAGATTCCTTGCTTTACGGAACCGATTACCATTCCCATATGGGGACAGAATACGGAGGCATGGCTGTCTTCGGAAAGAAATTCTATCGTTCCATCCATGATATCAGCAAATCCCAATTCAAATCGAAATTCTTCGATGATTATAAAGAAATGAAAGGCCACCTCGGCATTGGAGTCATCAGCGACCGGGATCCCCAGCCTCTGATCATCGGATCCAAGTTCGGCAATTTCGCTATTGTCGTGGCAGGGCTGATAGACAATGTGAATGAATTGGGCTCGGAACTTCTCAAAGAGGGGGAGACCTTTGGTGAGATGTCAAGCGGCGGAATTAACTCCGTGGAATTGATCGCCAAACTCATCACCAGGGGCCGCACCCTCCTCCAAGGGATCGAGGGAGTCTATGACCGGATCAAAGGCTCTGCTTCCATTCTTCTTCTGAAAAAAGAGGGGATCTACGCCGCCCGGGACCGTTTGGGTCGAACCCCTCTGGTGATCGGAGAAAAGGATGGAGAGTATGCGATCGCCACAGAGACCTGTTCCTTCTTGAATTTAGGTTTTCGAATCAAAAAGTACCTCGCCCCAGGTGAGATCGTCTTCATTGGAAAATCGGGATTGGAAGAAAAGGCACTTGGAAAAAAGATGAACCAGATCTGTGCCTTCCTGTGGATCTATACCGGTTACCCTGCTTCGAGTTACGAAGGCATCAGTGTGGAGTTGGTCAGGGAGCGATGTGGAAGATCTCTGGCAAAAAATGACGGGGTCAAGGCGGACCTTGTGGCAGGCGTCCCTGATTCGGGTGTCGGTCATGCCATTGGGTATGCAATGCAATCTGGATTTCCCTATCGAAGGCCACTGGTCAAATATACGCCCGGATATGGAAGGAGCTACACTCCCCCTTCCCAGGAAATGCGAGACCTTGTAGCGACGATGAAACTCATCCCTGTCAAAGAAGTTATCTGTGGAAACCGAATCGTCCTCTGCGAAGACTCCATCGTCAGGGGAACCCAATTAAAGAACTACACGATCAAAAAACTTTGGGAGTGCGGAGCCAAGGAAGTTCATATCCGACCTGCCTGTCCTCCTCTGATGTTTCCGTGCCGGTTCGCCCTTTCGACCCGCTCCACTAAAGAGCTGGCCGCACGAAAGGCTATCCGGGCCCTCGAGGGAAAAGATATCGAAGACGTCAGGGGATATATTGATCAGCGGTCAGAAAAATACAAACGGATGGTGGATTGGATTGGGAAGGAATTGGGAGTGACCACATTGAAATACCAAAATATTGAAGACATGGTGGAAGCGATCGGTCTCCCCCGTGAGAAACTCTGTCTCTACTGTTGGACCGGAGACTACGACCCCCCTCACCCTTCCCCTCTCCCCCATGGGGAGAGGGCGGGGTGAGGGGGTAATTCGGATTTCGGATTGCGGATTTCGGAGTTTAATTCCGCACTCCGCAATCTGCATTCCGCAATTGTATTATTTAGAAAACCTCACCAGATCTCCTGTTTTGATCCCATTCTTTGAAAACCATCCCTGATTCATCTCCAGGGCATAGAGCACCGGCTGTGGGGGCGAATGGGAGGTCAGGGTCAGGGGTTTCATATCCGTGATCTTTACAATCCGGCCCTCCCTGTCGATGAAGGCGATGCTGAGGGGAATGAGGGTTTCTTTCATCCAGAAACTGTGATACCCCTCTTCCTCGAAGATAAAGAGCATCCCCTCTTCCTTTCCCAGATGCTTTCTGCCCATTAATCCGACGGCCCTCTCCCCCGGGGTCTTGGCCACCTCCACCCGGATCTCTTTCTCTTTGATGTAAAGGGGGATATTTGGAAGGTCCTGGGAATGGGCAAGGGTGATCGAGAGGAGAAAAAGGGGAAAGAGGATCGCCTTAATCCTTCGGCCCGGAGACATATTTCTCCTTTTCATTCCATTCCCTTCTTTCGATCTGGTCGGCGAGCCTACGGACCTCATCTCTGATCTTGCCGGTATTCCACTGGATAAATAACACCCAGAGGGGAAGGAGAAGCCAGATGATCAGGAGGATTCCCAAAAAGACGAATATGGCAATCCCAAGCCCGAAGGGAAGTTCCTTAAATATCTGCTCAAAATACGCTTCCATACTATCTCAAGACCTCCTTCGTCTGTGGTGGGGTGTCCGTTGTCTGTCGTTTGCTGCTCAGAGGCTTCTCTTCTATGATGAATTCGTAAAAATTCGTCATTCCCGTGAAAACGGGAATCCAGGGAAATTCTAAATGCTTAAAAAGACTGGATTCCTGCTGGAGTTTACCCCGTACTCTGTTACGGGGCAGGAATTACAGAAAATAACCTTTTCAAACCTTTTACGAGACCATCCTCTATGTCTTGCCTTCTGCCTTCTGCTTTCTTTTATTTTTGCTGTTCTCCCCCCAGCTTTTTTCTCAATTTTTCATTCACCTTTAATATCTGATCCGCATCCGAACCGCTCAATTCCCAGGAATAGCTATCCTTTCCATCCCGCTTCAACTTGATCTTCACCTCTGGAGGAAGGGGTTCTTCCTTCTCCCCCTTCTCTTTCTCCACGGTAACTTTGGGAATAGATAAAACTTCGGGCTTCCCCTGTGAAGGGGAAGGCTTTCCATCACAGGCCGCTATAAAGATCATCAAGGCACAGACAGCTATAATCTGCTTCATGGGTTTCTCCGCTTCTTGAAGGGCCCTATTCCATTTTGATAAGCTGACGGCACCCCTTTAAAAATTCTTCTCTGGAACCGACATCCTGTGGGTAGGAGTGGGTTTTAAATTGAACCTCTGTCCCCTTTGGAACATACCCTCCCTGAGTCAACTTCACCTCAACCCTCTCCCCGATCTCCCTGGCCAGCTTTTGATCAATAAACGAGAAGATATAAATGAGGCTGTTTTGGAAAGGGACGATCGTATCGACAGAACGGACCATCTTCTGGAGCGCATATCTCACGCTCCCCCAGGAGTCATGGCTCAGCGCCACCTCCCGTTTCAACTTCGGGTCCCAGAACTTTACCCGAATCATGGAAAAAGGGATCCCATCTTTTTCAGATTCCTCCAGCATCGGCTCGATGATGAGCTGGAAGATGTTATTCGCTCCGAGAAGGGGTAGGGTGAAGACGAACGTCGTGCCGCTTCCCAGCCGGCTCTCTGCCTGGATGGCGCCCTGATGCCCCTCGATGATCTCTTTGGTAATGGCGAGTCCCAGACCCGATCCCATGGAAATCCCCGTGCTCTGTCCCTGATAGAATCGGTCGAATACTCTGGATAAGTCCTCTGGGGGAATCCCGATGCCCGTATCACTCACCACCACTTTCAAATAGTCGCGTTTCTCAGTGAGCCCTCTCGTATCGATCGTGATCTTGCCTCCGGCTGGAGTGAATTTAATTCCGTTGTTGATAAGGTTGATCAACACTTCAACCAATCGATTCCGATCGATCAAGACCTGAGGCATATCCGGGTCGAGCCGGTTTTCGAGGATAACCCTCTTCTCTTCGAGCGATTGAGCTAAAGTCATCGATGCATCTTCAACAACCTCCACCAGACGGGCGGGTTCAAACTTCAACTGCAACCCTTTCCCGGACTCGATTCTCGAAAAGTCCAGCAGCGTATCGATGAGGTTCGTCAGCCGCAGGATGTTCTTGTGGGCAATGCCCAGGTATTCCCTCTGGTCATCCGTGAGGGTCCCCCCATGCCCTTCGAGCATGAGGGAGATAAATTCTTTGATGACGGTCAGAGGGGTTCTGAGTTCATGTGAAACGCTTGAGACAAAAATGGACTTCAGGTTGTCGAGCCTTCTAAGATCTTCATTCGCCTTTTCCAGTTCCACTGATTTCTGTTTCAAATCACTGATGAGCCCTCTCTCACGGACCACCCGGTTCAATTTGGCCCTCATCTCGTCGAGGGAGAAAGGTTTATTCAGGTAATCGGTTGCTCCGGCAGAGACCACATCGGTGAACGTATAGGAAACCCCGTGGCCGGTCATGGCAATGATATGAAGGTCTGGAAATTCCGCCCGCACCGTCCTCATCAATTCAAATCCGTCCATCTCAGGCATCTTGACATCGGTGATTAAAATGGTGAAGGGTTCATTCCTTAATCGCTCCAACGCCTCTGTGCCATTTCTGGCGGTCACCGCCTCAAACCCGATATGGCTCACATAGGAGGAAACCATCTCCAGAATGATGGCCTCATCATCTACAATTAGAATCCGCTCTTTTTCCACACTCGCCATCCCTTCGTTTTAGAGGAAGGATATTCCTTTTATTGAATAATTTCAACAAAAATTAAAAGGCTACTGTAATCCCTCGGTTATGGGAGGTAATTCCATTTAATTGATAGTAGGAGTCGATAGTCCCGCTGGAGGCGGGATAACCCCGCCTCCAATACAGGCGGGACAGGAATGTCCCGCCTATCGGGTGTAATTAAATTCTTATCAGGAATTTTGTGACCCCCTGTAACTGAGATATTACAGGCTACTTGTTCTCCAGTTCCTTCTTCCAGTTATTGAAGAAACTCCAGAATCGCTCGGAGGCCCCCTGTGGCAGATTGAGAAAATGAGTTCCTCCCGGAATCGCCTCCTCCATGAGGTGGGGGTTCATCTCTTTGATCTCCTTGTAATAACGTCCAATCGCCCTGGCCACCTCCATAAGGGGAAGGGGCTGTTTCAGCTCGATCTGGACTCTTTCCAACTTTAGGGGGTCGTAGAACTCCGAATCTTCAAGATAGAAACCGTACTTCCCGGAATCGGAGAGGATGATCTTTGCCACTGCAATCTTATAGACATAACGCTCTGTCTCCATGGGAAGGTCGAGGTAGAAATAGTTCCTCGTCTTCTGGAATTCGATCTCCCTCCGGATCCGATTTTCTCCCGCATTGTAGGCGGCCATCGCCAGGGGCCAGTTTCCGAATTCTTCATATAGGGTTTTCAGGTATGTCAGCGCGCCTTCGGTTGCCTTGAAAAAATCGAAACGCTCATCGAGGACTTTGTTTCTCCTCGTCCCGTATTTCTCGCCTGTGGAGGGGATGAACTGCCAGATCCCTGCCGCTCCGGAGGAAGAGACCGCATGAGGCCGGAGACTGCTTTCCGTGATGGTGACATACTTCAGGTCATCTGGAAGATTCATCTCCTTCAGTCTCTTCTCGATATGGGGGAAGTAGCGGCGTGCCCGCTTCATCCATAAGAGGATCTGGGCATGGCTATCCAGGCCCACGATAAATTCCCGGTCCAGGTTTTCCCAGATATTTCTATCCTCCAGGGGGATTCTCTCTCCGCACAAAGTCACTTCTTTGGGAAGCTTATAGGAAGAGAGAGGCGGGCGGGCCTGAATATTTTTGAAATGTTTTTCCAGGAATACGATTTCTGAACGAAGTTTGGAGATGGACTCCTCAAGGTTCTTGATTCTTTCCGCCAACGCCGCATACTGCTCTGAAGGCTCTCGTTCGATGATGACCTTTTGTGGTTCGGGTTCCTTCTTGGAGGATCGATCTATGGCACAACTCAAAGCCACAAAAGAAATCAATAAGACGAATCCGATCATTTTCAGACCCTTCATCTCTCCACAACCTCTTTAAAAATTTATTTCTTTCCTCAATAAATATCACAATTCTTCTTTAAGTTTCAAGGATCGATCTCCTCTTTCAACATTTAAGGCCGAATGTTATAATTAATAAACTCGCAAAAAGTCGTCATTCCCGTGAAAACGGGAATCCAGAAAATTCTAACTACATGAAAAAACTGGATTCCTGCCTGCGCAGGAATGACAGAAAGTCGCCTTTCCAGACTTTTTACGAGACTATCATAATTTATCCTATGAAAAATCCTTTTCTCTGGTTGATCATCCCATTTATTCTCCTTTCTTTCCCCGGCTGCATGAAGAGAGTTTCTCCCCCCTGGGTTTTAAAAATCTCTGCAAGCAGTCCCCCTCCGGGATCAGAGGAAATTTTTAAACTTCCTGAAGGAGAAAAAATATCCTTTCAACAACTTTCGGACCACCTCCGGATAGCACGGGTGGTCTTTATTGGAGAATCCCATGATCAAATCGAACACCACCAGATTCAGGTGAGAATTTTGAAAGATCTTGTAGCCAGGGGACGGGAGGTCGCCATCGGAATGGAGATGTTCGAGAGGTCTCAACAACCCATCCTCGACAGGTGGAGCAAAGGACTCTTAACCGAAGAGGAGTTTCTTAAGGAGGTCCAATGGGAAACGACCTGGAGCATGGATTATCAACTCTACAGGTCCATCCTCGATGAGGCAAAGAGTCATCATCTCAAAGTGGTCGCCCTCAATGTCCAGAGGGATCTGGTAAGAAAGGTGGCCCAGAACGGGATCGAAAAACTTTCTCCTGAAGATAAACCAAAACTTCCTGAGATCGGCCCGACGGACAAAGAACATCTTGCGTATATCAAAACCATTTATAAGGATCACCAGGGTGGATCCGCTGAAAAGTTTAAACATTTTTATCAGGCCCAATGCCTATGGGATGAAGGCATGGCAGAAACGCTTTCACGATTTCTTAATTCTCCCGAGGGCGCCGGAAAGACGGTCGTTGCCATTGTCGGGAGCGGTCATATTGTTTTCGATTTTGGAATTCCAAAACGGTTTTATCGAAGAACCCCCCTCCCCTACCAAACCGTTGTTTTAAAAACCTGGAAGAAAAATCTCGATGAGGATCTCAACTTTTCAGGGACTCCGGAACCCTTAGCCGATTTCCTCTGGATCACCCACCCCACACCTCTTGAGAAAAAAAGACCCAGGATCGGTCTGGTCTTAAAGGAGAAAGAGGAGCCGGGAGGGGTCTGGATTGAACGGGTGATCCCCCGGAGCCCGGCGGAAGAGGCCGGACTTCTCCCAGGAGATCAATTTGTCTCAATCGACGGAAAAGAGATTATGAAGCTGAAAGATATCCATGATGCCGTTGTTCAGAAAGGCCGCGGGAAAGACATCACCTTTATGATTAAACGTGAAGGAGTGATAAAAGAGATCACTGTAACCCTTCCTCCTTCAATAGACTGAGCGTTTCCATTTGAAATCTTTCCTTTATCCTTGACCATTTCATCCAATTTTTATAGACTACCATTATCATAAATTGGTACATAAATCGTGAGTAAGATAACCCGCCCAATCATCACAGAGGTTTTCCCAAGGAAGCGGCTATTTGGCCTTTTGGACCGCATGCGAAAGCGACCAGTGATTTGGGTGTCTGGACCTCCCGGTTGTGGGAAGACCACTCTGGTCAGTAGCTATATCGAAGCCTGTAATATTCCTTCTCTATGGTACCAGATAGAAGAAGGCGATGCGGATCCGGCAACTTTCTTCTATTACATGGGGCAGGCAGCAAAGAAGGCCTCACCCAGAAAGCGAAAACCTCTTCCTCTTCTCACCCCAGAGTATCTTCAAGGCATTCCAACTTTTACGCTACGATATTTCGAAAACCTTTATAGTCGCCTTAAAGTGCCCGGCGTAGTTGTTTTCGATAACTATCAAGAAGTACCAGGCGAATCGTCCTTTCACGAGGTGATCCTCAATGGGCTATCTAACATTCCTGACGGCATAAACATCATACTCATTAGCCGGAGCGATCCGCCTCCGATTTTAATACGGTTTCGCGCCAATCACCTGATGGAAGTTCTCGGATGGAATGAACTCCGCTTGACCGGAGAGGAGTCAGACGGAATTGTCCGGCTACGAGCAAAGCAGAAACTATCAAAAGAGACGATCCAAAATTTGTATCACGCTACCGATGGTTGGGCAGCCGGCCTATTGCTGATGTTAGAAAGTTTAAAGAGAGGTATCGAGCCTCAGATGCTCGGCAGACTTACACCGGACGAGATCGTTGATTATTTCGTAAGTGAGCTCTTCGATAAAACGGACAAAGAAATACAGGAGTTTTTCCTCAAGACAGCTTTTCTGCCTAAGATGACCTCAAGGATGGCTGAAGAACTCACTGGTCTTCCCTCTGCGAATCGAATTCTCTCTACATTGAGCCGGAATAATTACTTTACTGAGAGACGATTCCATAAAGAGCCCCTATACCAATATCATTCTTTGTATAGAGATTTTTTACTTTCCCGTGCAAAAGAAACATTTTCTCCAAAGGCATTGCCGGTTTTACTCCGCCGTGCAGCCATACTTCTTGAAGAAGATGGCCAGACAGAATCGGCGGTTTCGCTTTTTCGTGATGCGGGAGATTGGGATGAAATCGTTCGTTTAATCATTAGGCATGCCCCATCGATGGTGGAGCAAGGGCGAAATCGCCCGCTCGAAGAGTGGTTGAACAGCCTTCCAAAGGGCATGGTGGAGAAAAAACCATGGCTTCTTTACTGGATGGGTATATGTCGTCTGTCGTTTGATCCTTCACAGAGTCGGTCCTATTTTGAAAAAGCCTTTGAAAGATTTAAGACCCAAAGGGAGGTAGCAGGAATATTTCTGGCCTGCTGGGGTATTGTCCACTCTATCATATATGAAATGGCAGATTTTAAACCCCTTGATCGATGGATTCCAATACTTGAAGAACTTGGGCATGATTTCAAGAAATTTCCTTCTGAAGAGATTGAGCTTCGGTTTACGACTGCCACGTTCTCTTCATTGGTATATAGACAACCACAGCATCCAGAGATCGAGACCTGGGCTGAGCGTGCTCTTTCGCTTGCCGAAGGCTCTTCAAACCTAAACCTTAAATTGCAAACCATTTCTACTGTAGCAATCTATCGGGTGAATATAGGCCATTTCGCGAAAGCATTTTTGGTTATTAACTCTTTAAAGAAATTGTCTCAATCCAGGGACGCTACCCCTTTAATCCGAATTAGATTGGGATTTATAGAGGCAGCATATTATAGGTATGTGGGATTACATGAAAAGTGCCTTAAGGCAGTAACCGATGGTCTTGAGTTATCCCGAACGACCGGCATCCATATGTTTGACATCGTTTTATTATATCACGGGATATCAAGCGCTCTGAGTGTAAGCGATTCTACAACGGCCGCGAGATTGCTCGAGGAGATGGCTTCATCTTTGAGAAGTTTCAGATCCTTTGACCTCTGCATGTACCATAGCGCAAGAACCCAAGAGGCTTTGATCCGAGGAGACCCCAGTCAAGCCTCGCTTCATATAGAGCAAGCTTTGAAATTGAGGATGGAAGCAGGATTTACTTTTATTACGGGCTGGTGTCATATACAGAACGCTCACGTGATGCATGAACTTGGAAGACACCGAGAAGCAACAGAGCATCTAACCCATGCTTTTAATTTTGCCCGCAATATAAGGGGTAAAAACAACGAATATGCTGTACTTTTAGCCAAGTCCCTCATCGCCTTTGATCAAGCAAAGGAAGAAGCGGGCTTGCTTTCGCTCAGGAAAGCTTTTGCCTTAGGGAGGGAGAGAGGATATTTTGGCACCTGGGG